>DASRZD010000213.1:0-4472 GCA_035686805.1 Armatimonadota bacterium | reverse complement strand
GACCGGGCCCACCTGGAACGAAAACCACTTCGCGGGAAAAGTGGCTCGGGCAATCAGTGTTCGACCCTCAACCCCTGTCCAGTGGCAGGGGTTTCGTGCTTTCAGGGCGGCTGATACCGGCCACAAAAGGAGGATCGAACGCAGATGTACAAGGTTTTACTCATCTCACTGCTGGCAGTCTCACTTTCAACCCCCTTATTCGCCCAATCAGACCAGGCCGACGTGACCGTCGTCGTGACCGCCGAAAGGACCCCCCAACCGGCGAGCCAATCCATTTCAACATCAACAGTGATCACCGCCAAGACAATTCGCGAGCAAGGCGCTCAAACGGTGGCGGACGTTCTGCGGCTCGTGCCGGGCGTCACTCTGCGGCAGTCGGGGCAGGTGGGAGCAGCCGCCTCAGTAAGGACTCGCGGCACGGAGGCCAGGCAGACGCTGGTACTAGTTGACGGCCAGCGAGTGTCGAGCCCGGCATTCATCGGCGGAGCGGATCTATCGAAGTTTTCGGTCAACGATGTCGCCCGGATCGAGATCATTCGAGGGCCGGTATCCAGCCTCTATGGGTCGGATGCAATCGGCGGAGTCATCAATATCATCACTAAGCAGAAGGGCGGCAATGCCGGAGGCGCTGCCCTGGGCTACGGCTCGCACGGGAGATCCGAGCGCTCCCTTTCCCTCAATGGTGGAAGCGACCGTATGACTTGGCAGTTCACCGGCTCAGTCCCCGCCTACTCTGGAATGCAGGCGAACAGCGATTACTCGGCGACGAACATGTCCGCGCGCATGATTCTCCCATCGGTGAAGGGGTGGCAGGTCTCACTACGTGGGGACAACTATCGGGACAGCCTCGGTCTGCCGGGTACGCCGGCGTTCCCAAGCCTGAATGACCATCAGTGGTGGGATCGCACTACTCTCAACCTGGGCGCGAATCGGGAGATGGGGGCCGGTCAACTCGAATGCCATCTCTATCAGACGAAGCAGGCGTTGGGCGAGAAGAACCCCGACTGGTCGCTGGATTCGCGAATCACCGGAACGTCCAATGTCGGCGAGGTGAACTACCATTGGCAGACGGGGACGAACCAGTGGATCGCGGGCACCGAGTATCGCAAAGAAGACTACCGGGACATGGAGGGCGGCTCGGTTGCCCAGCGCAGGAATATCATCAACCGAGGCATGTTCCTTCAGGACCGCCTGTCTATCGGGCCGAAGACTGCCCTGGTACTCGGCATGCGCTATGACGATCACTCGGCGGCCGGCAGCGCAGTCACCCCGCGAGCGGGGATAACTTACTCGCTCGGCGCGAATGCGCATCTCAGGGCGTCATACGGCGAGGGATTTCGCGCCCCAAGCCTCGTCGAGCTTTATTACAACGGCATGTACGGCACGGGCAATCCTGATCTAAGACCGGAGAGGTCCCGGCAATTCGAGATTGGCTTGAACCTCGAAAGAGGCGACGATGCCCTCGATGTCGCTCTGTTCCTGAACAAGGTTCGAGATCAGATTGACTGGGTGTCCGATCCCGTCACGTGGGTGGGCACCTACGAGAACATCAGTCGTGCCAGACAGCGAGGAGTCGAGGTATCTTGGGGACGGCGCTTTGCCAACTCCACGTCGCTGAATTGCTCGTATACCTATCTGGACGCCCAGAACCTCACCGAGGGTACTCGCTTGCTCGGGACTCCGCACAACCAGATAGCCATGACCATCGCGAGGCCAGTGGGATCGTGGCAGACGGCCCTTACCGGGCGATGGACGGATAACAGGCCGGATTATGGCGACACGATAGTCGGCGGCCGCATGGTATTCGATCTCACGCTCACTCGCCAAGGTTCAAAGCGCACGAATCCTTACGTGATCGTGCGCAACCTGACGAATGTGGACTACGAGGAAGTCGCAGGCTACCCGGCGGAGCGCCTAAGTATCGAAGTGGGAATGAAGTCGGCGTGGTGAAATGGCACACATCATTCTAATCACAGGCGGGAGCAGAAGCGGCAAGAGCTCCCATGCCCTGAAACTAGCGGAAGACTTGCCCGGACCGAGGGCGTTCATCGCGACCTGCCCGCCCATTGACGAGGAGATGGCGGAGAGAATTCGGAAGCACCAGCAATCGCGAGATGCCGAACTCTGGGAGACCATCGAAGAGCCGATCAACCTGGCGGGCACTCTTCGAGCCTTAACCGGCCATAAGACCATGCTGGTGGATTGCCTGACCTTGTGGCTGAACAATATGATGTGCGAATGCCTGGAATACGGCCACAACCTCACCGAGACGGAGGCCGCCGACTGCTGCCGGCAGCTTCTCGATGCATGCGCCAAGCTGGACGGCACGGTGATCCTTGTGACGAATGAGGTAGGCATGGGAATCGTCCCTGAGAACCCGATGGCCCGGCGGTTTAGAGACCTTGCCGGCAGGTGTAATCAGATCATCGCGTCGGAGGCTGATACGGTGATCATGATGGCATGCGGATTGCCAAATTACTTGAAAAGAGCATGTGATGAACCTCATTGACAAGACTATCGAGCGGATCACTCCGCAAGACCCGGATTGGCGGGCGCAAGCGAAGGCGCGGCTCGACCAGCTCACGATGCCTCATTGGGCCTTGGGGCGGCTGATGGACCTGGCAATGGACCTGGCCGGGATGACTCGCTCGATGGCCCCGCCTGTGGCTCGAAAGACGGTCGTAGTCATGGCGGGGGATCATGGGGTCACCTGCGAGGGCGTAAGCAAGTACCCACAGGAAGTCACCGGTCAGATGGTTCGGAACTTCGTTGCCGGGGGCGCGGGCATCAATGCGCTTGCACGGCTGAACGACATTCGGGTGGTGGTCGTGGATATGGGAGTCGCGGCCGACTTAAGCGATCTCAAGAGCCGGATTCTCTTGAGAGGGATTCGCCCCGGTACGAGCAACATGGCGGTCGGCCCGGCGATGACTCGGGATGAGGCGATCCAATCAATCGAGGCCGGTATACGGATCGCTGAGGAGCTTGGTCCGACCACCGATGTCTTCGGAACCGGCGAGATGGGGATCGGCAATACGACC
Organism: Armatimonadota bacterium; assembly: GCA_035686805.1. GTDB lineage: Bacteria > Armatimonadota > UBA5829 > DTJY01 > DTJY01 > DASRZD01. The sequence continues at coordinate 1,431 of DASRZD010000213.1, read as the reverse complement.
CCCAGCAGCGCCATCGTCTGTGCCCTGAGCGGCTGCTCGGCGGCGAATGCGACCGGTCGGGGAACGGGCGTTGATGATGACCAGCTTCGGCACAAGATCGGCGTCATCAGGAGGTGCCTCGACATCAACCAGCCCGATCCGAACGACCCGTTGGACGTGCTGGCGAAGGTCGGCGGGTTCGAGATCGGCGGGCTTGCGGGCCTGATCCTGGGGGCGGCATCGCTGAGAAAGCCGGTGGTGATTGACGGCTTCATCTCGACCGCTGCTGCGTTGATCGCCCAGCGACTGGCTCCGACGGCGGCTGAGTACATGATCGCCGCTCACCGAAGCGTCGAGCGAGGGCACAACATCGCTCTGGGCTTGCTCGATAAAGAGCCCTTGCTCGATCTGAACCTGAGACTTGGAGAAGGGACGGGAGCGGCGCTCGCGATGAACCTGGTCGAGGCGGCCGCCCGAATACTCACGGAGGTCGCCACGTTCGAGGATGCGGCGGTCTCGCAGGCGCAAACATGAGAGCATTCCTGGCGGCATTGGGGTTTCTGACCGTCTTGCCCGTGCCTTCCGACGGGAAGGCGTTGAAGCAAAGCGTGCCCTGGTTTCCAGTCGTGGGGCTGCTGATCGGTGGATTGATCGCGAGTCTGGATTACGCCCTGGGGCACGTATTTCCGCCATTAGTCACGAGCGTGTTGATCGTGATTGCCCTGATCGGCATTTCCGGCGGACTGCATCTCGACGGACTCGCGGACACGGCGGACGGCTTCCTTAGCTCGCCCCGATCTGATCGGGGAGTGCTGGAGATAATGAAGGACAGCCGGATCGGAACGATGGGCACTTTGGCAATAGTCAGCGTGTTTGCGATGAAGGTGGCATGTCTATCCAACGTGATAGGGTCCAGGTTTGAGGTCATCCTGCTCATGCCGGTCGCCGGTCGCTGTGCCATGGTCCTGACGATGGCCGTCATTCCATACGCCCGGCCCGAAGGCGGTCTGGGCTCGGCATTCGAAGGCAATGATAGGATTGCACCGCTGATGGCGCTGGCAGTACTCTTCATGGCGAGCTGGCTTGTGCTGGGCGGATGGATGGGGATGGCGTCGGCGATGCTGGCGGTTATCATAGGCCTGTTCATGGCCATCTGGTCATATCTCAAGATCGGCGGGTTCACCGGCGATGTCCTCGGCGCGGCATGCGAGATCGCCGAGATTGCGCCGGCTCTTGTGGCATCGGCCCTGGTGCATTTATGGTAAAATGGCTTGAGGAGTAGTCTATGCCTTTCGAACATTTATTGCGTGATCCGGTGCTGATCATCCTTGCACTCGCGAGCCTGGTGTCATGGGCGCTGATCATTGACAGCCTGCTCGTTCTGCGGCGGGTCTGCCGGGACGACCGCCTTTCCCTCGAGGGGAAGAGCATCCCTCGTGCGCCGATTGCGTG
>DASRZD010000212.1:0-2262 GCA_035686805.1 Armatimonadota bacterium | reverse complement strand
GGGATGTCTACCGCCATACGGGCGATAAGCGGCTTCTCGAGCATCATTATGACGGCCTGAAGAGCTACGCGGATATGCTCGCCCGTGAGGCGAAGGACTACATCATCGAGCGGAACAACTACGGCGACTGGGTCGGCGTCGTGGATACGCCAAAGGACCTGATCTCCACGGGCGCATTCTATCGAACTGCGTGGATCGTGGCGCAGGCTGCAAGAGCTCTTGGCAAGTCGGATGATGCCAGGACCTATGATTCCCTCTGCCGGAAAACCGCCGACGCTTTCAATGACAAGTTCTTCCACTCCGAGACCAATACCTATGGGAACAACAGCCAGTACTCGAATGCCTGGCCTCTCTACCTGGGCATAGTGCCGAAGGGGAGCGAAGCGGGCGTTCTGGGGAGCATCGTTCGCGATGTCGCCGATCGCAAGGGCCACCTCAGCACGGGCTTCCTGGGAACTCGGTATCTGTTCGATGTCCTCTGCGACAGCGGCCAATCGGATGTGGCATACACAATCGTCACCCGAAAGGATTATCCGGGCTGGGGCTATATGATCGCGAATGACGCAACGACCGTCTGGGAGCTTTGGAAGCTGGAGACCGGCAAGGGGATGAACTCCCACAACCATCCGGCCTATGGCGCGATCGGAGGGTGGTTCTATCGCATGATCGCGGGGATAGTCCCCGATCCCGATCACCCCGGTTTCGAGCATTTCGACATCAAGCCCTTCATGATGGGCGGCCTGAAAGAGGCCAAGGCATCGGTCGAGACGATTCGCGGGCGGGTTTCCTCTCACTGGGTCAAGGATGACAAGGGGATCACTCTCGAGGTCGAGATCCCGGCAAATACTAGGGGGTCCGTCTACGTCCCCAGAGTCGGGAAGCCAATCCTCACTGAGGCATCGAAACTGGTTTTCGATTGGAAGTTCCACCCGGGCGTGAAAGGTATAGACGGAGCATCCTGCGCGGGCGAGTGGATAAAGGTGGAAGTCGGCTCGGGGAAGTATGAATTCAGAGTCGAGTGAAAGGGTTGTAGGTTGTGGGTTATAGGGCTCCCTACAACCTAAAACCTAGAACCCAAAACCCTGGGAGGTAAGCGCCATGTTCAAGGCCGGAGTCGGATCGCAAATCATCAATCCCCCGCCGGGGGTTTCGCTCGGCGGGTATTTCCACGAGCGGATATGGACCGAGGTCCATGACGACATCATGGCGAAGGCGCTCGTCCTGGATGACGGTGCCGCGAGAGCGAGCATCCCGATCCATCGGGACAAGACAACGGTCGCCATCGCGGTCTGCGACTTGCAGGCCATTATGGGCAAGGAAGTCGCGAAGGCCAGGGAACTGGCTTCTCAGGCAACCGGCATCCCGACCGGCAATATCTTCATTTCGGCGACCCACACACATACCGGGCCGCAGGTTCGGCGAAACAGGTCCGTCCCCACGAGCGAGGAGTATCTCGACAAACTGCCTCAAATGATCGCCGACGCGATCATTCAGGCGAACGCAAGTCTGAAGCCGGCTACTCTCAGGCTTGGTGAGGAATATGAGGACCGGCTTGCCTTCAACCGCCGATTTCGGATGAAGGATGGGCGGGTGGTCTTCAATCCGAGGAAGCAGGACCCCGACATCCTCGGCCCCGCCGGACCGATTGACCCGCAAATCAATGTGCTCCGGGTGGATGATGAGGCCGGCCGGCCGATTGCCATCCTCGCGAACTATGCCTGCCACCCCGATGTCATGGGTGGCAATGAGGTCTCGGCCGATTTCCCCGGCGAGTCGTCGAGGATTGTCAGTTCGGTTTACGAGAGCAAGCCGCTGGTGATCTACATGCAGGGCGCAGCGGGGAATATCAACCATCGGGACATCGCCAATCCCGATCCCCAGAAAGGGCCAGCCGAGGTGAAGAGGATCGCCCGAATCCTGGCAGGCAAGATCCTTGGGGCCTCGGAGCTATCGGAACCGATGGAGGGCAAGCCTCTGACCGTTTCGAGCGCCATACTGGATATAGCCTATCACCCACTTACTGACGAGCTTCGGGCGAAGGCAGAGGCCACGAGAAAGAATCCGGATGCCCACATCTTCGATGTCTCCCAGGCCGACCAGATCGAGAACTACAGGAAGGACGGCAAGAAAGCGGCGGTGGAGGTCCAGGCCATCCGCATTGGAGAGACTGCCGTCGTGGGGATTCCCGGCGAATACTTCGTTGAGTATGGTCTGAGCATCAAGGAGTTCTCGCCCTTCGATCAGACCTTCGTGGTCGAGCTG
>DASRZD010000211.1:0-4082 GCA_035686805.1 Armatimonadota bacterium | reverse complement strand
GATTCCGTTCGGGAAGTCCCACAGCACGTGCACCGCCACCGTGGGCGCGACTCCCGTGTATTTGTGAACCTGCGCCGCATCCGCCAGCTTCTCTTCGATTGTCACCGCCGACCCGGCCTGCTTGAAAGTGCCGAACCTAGTCCCCGCGTTCGAGTAGCCCCACGACGGAGTCTCGATCTTCTGATCCTTCAGCCGCGCCTTGGTCTTCTCGACGTCCAGGCCCCGTGCCTGAAGCCGCTGGGCCAGCAACACATATTCTTGCTTGTAATCCACCTAGCTCTCCTTGTCTTCCTCGAATACCGATATCCCCAGAAGCCGGGCGAGGTTCATCGCCTGCTTGCGGTAATCTCCATAGAGCGTCACCCGATGCCAGCCCATGTCCCAGTTATCCAGAATAGCCTGGGCATTGGTCTTTGCCGCCAGCTTCGTCCGACAGGCCTTGGGCTCGTCAACATTCCGAGTCGTCTTTCCCGAGTGAATGCGCATCCGCTTTCCCGCCACGTCAATCTCCAGGGTCGTGACCTTCTCCCCGACCGGCATGAGGGATTGAACACTCGCACCCTTGCCATCTTCGGCGTGAGAGCGGATGATGTACGGATTCGCCTTCCCCTTCGGGCCAAACACTCTGTTTGTGGAGACGCAGTGAGCGTAGATGATCTCTTCCTTCGCCGTATCAATCACCGGATCGGATACGTAGCCCGGCCGACCGGTGAGATACCGCATCATGAGCTGGGTGCAGGTCGAATTGAGGTCGCCCTCACAGACTCCGGTACTGCCGTCATTGTTCATCTGGAAATGGGAAAGACAGGGGTAAGCGCTCACTCGGCCTGAATAGAACGTGCCCAGGCAGTCCATGGTCACCGCATCCGCCTTCTTCTCGGTAGCTGCACGGCTCAGGGCCAGGTACATCCTCCCCGACTTCAGGATCTCGTCGCGAGTCGGTTCAATCATCTTCTTCGCCTGGCCGATCCACATATCCGCCCACTCGGCGGCTTCCTTGGGATCGGCCTTCTCATAATAAGACGCCAACTCCGTCGTAGTGAGTGGAATAACCGTAGGGCCGATGTTCGCCTTGATCTGATCTCCCCAGGCGGTGATATTGTGATCGCTGACGTCGAGGATCGTGGACTCCTTCATCGCCCTGATCACTGGGAAGAGGTTCGCAGCATCAATGCCATCCTGGAAATCCGAGGAACTGACCACCACGACCGGCAGCTTCTCCCTCCTGGCGACCCCGCCCTGGATCAGGACCTCGCCCGACCCGGCGAACAGATCGTCCACCAGGACGACCGGCTTCCCGCTGTGCATGATTGCGCTGGGCGCCCCGGTCCAAATCCCAAGGCAGGCTACCACATATCCGTCAACGTCGCCTTCCTTGATGATGGCATTCGCCTCATCGCCGGTCAGCGCATGCTTGAAAGTGAAGTCAATCTGGGGGCAACCGGCGGTATACTTCTCGATGAACGTCTTCGCGCGTCCATCATAGTCATATTCCTTGGTCGGCCACGAGGGCTGACCCGATGGGCGATGACTGAAGATCATGGTGACCTTCGCCTTCCCTTTCGGAAAGATCGGAGTCCTGCTCATCGGTTGAGCGCCGAGGATGGACTCCGATAACGGGAGAAGTGATAACGCTGCAGCGGTCCCTCCCGCCGCCTTGATAAACTGCCGCCTGGTGAAACATGGACACATAACATCCTCCTTTGGGGCAAATTCGAAGCACGAAATCCGAAATTCGAAACCACCGGAAGATTTCCTACTCGCCGTGGAGACGGCGGGCTTCCGCGCGGAGCCCCTCGATCCGAGCCCAAATCTCTTTCAGGGCCGTCTCGCCCATCGCCTTCAACTCTAACGCCCGCTTGGTCAGCTTCGGCCGCTTGGACAATGCATCGAGCGCCTCGATGGATGCAGCCATCGCATTCGCGCCGCGCTTGCAATTGGCGATGTTCCCGCAGATCGAGTCAGGCCTGTATCCTATCCCATCGCCGCCCGCGATCTTTGCGCCCGCCATTCCGCAATTCCAGGCCAATTTGTACAGATCCTGGTCCGATTCATAATCCTTATCCGATATGGTCTTCAGGAATTCCATGGCCCTTATCGCGAAATCGAACGATAACTTGTACGCGGGAAGATTCTTGAACGCCGGTTCCTCACGCTCCGGCTCGGGAATGCCTCGTGCCTCCCTGGACTCTTTCGCCAGTTTCTCCTCATACTCCCAGCACGAGTAGCGGTCGGAACAATCCTCGCACTTGTGATCGCATTCCACTATGCCCATCAACCCCAGGTCCACCGAAGGATCGAGGCCCGAATTCAGAAACAGCTCGTCGAGGCGCATCAACTCATCCACCTTCTTGTCCTGGATGGTCATGAAGCGCTCCCAATCGTCCTCGTCCCAGTACTCCTTCTCGAAGTCCGGCAAGGGGTCGCGGTCTTCCCATATTGGCTCTAGCTGCATTTAAGGTCTCCTGTTGATTGCAAGGTAAGCATTAGCGATATCCGGCATAATTCCTCCAACGGAGGACAGCTTCTTTCCCTTGCCAAACATACAATGGGGGACAAGAACATGGACTTTTGCCGAGCAATCACTTTTCTCAGTTTACTCTGCCTGCTGGCGGGAAGCGCTCAATCTAGGGACTACAAGGCAGGGATTCTTGCCACCGAGGATGAGGCCCTCGTGGATGCGCTCAATACTCAGTTGCAGGGTGCGGGCTATTCCACGGTCCTATTGGCCCCGTCGGACCTGTCGGACCTGTCGGACTTGTCGGACTGTGACGTGCTGGTTCTGTCAGATTCCTCGTCTCTTCCCGCGAAATCCACCCAATCCATCGAAGCCTACCTCAAGGCGGGCGGCGACATCATTGCGCTGAATGCTCCTCTCTGGCAGAGGGCGCTTATTCACATCGGCGACCGATGGATCACCCGCGAGGACTTCCAGAGGGAGAATGCCGGCAAGCTTCCCGAGCACGTCGTCTTTGATTTCAAGGATATATCCGGCTGGCAGCGAGGCAGCAATTCCATGGAAGAACCGGTCTCGGCGGAGACGGTCGCGGATGGCCCGATTTCGGGTGAGAGGGCTCTCCATGTGCTTATCTCGAATCTGACCTCCTACGATACATTCCGCTCCCCTGATCTGCAGAATCCATTTCCCAAGGGACATACCCTCACAGTCTTCTCGGCGAAAGGCGACGAAAGAACGACCCAGCTTGCGGTCGAGTGGGCGGAGAAGGACGGATCCCGCTGGATCGCCACAGTTGCGCTGACTCCTGAGTGGCGGCAGTATGTCTTGACCCCGGACGATTTCACGTACTGGATAAGCATCCCGAATCGTGGAGGACGGGGCGATCATCTCCATCCCGAGAACGCGGCCTCCATGAGCATCGGGCTTGCGCACACACATACGACGACTATCGGCTCCGGGCGATTCGAGTACTGGGTCGGGCCGTTCGGCACGTCGGCAATGACTCCGGAATTGCAGGAATACCTGAGTGCGACCGTCCCACCCGCGCTGGACACCCTCTCGCCCGGATACAAGTTCTTGGACTGCTCGGACGTCCGGTCCCTGAAAACTAGAACCGACCAGGCAATCGTTGGTCAGGCTGATTTCCCGATCCCGGCCGTCGTTCGCTCTTCTCATCCCCGGCCCAGAGGCGCGGGATTTGACAAGGGTCGGGATTGGCGCTGGATTCCGTTGATCGAGGCCCGCACTAGCGCCGGAGAGTGGCGAGGGACGCCGGTCACAATGATGGTTCATGCGAGCGGACCGTACAAGGGAGGTGTCTGGGCATCATTCGGCATAGGCGACATGGACTGGTACAAGTCGCCCGCCGTGCTCTCGATGATCGGGCAGATCGCCGGACGCATGCGGCACGGCGTATTACTCCTGGAGGGCGGGACCAGGCACTATACCTATTTCGAGGATCAGACTGTTTCCGGTGGAGCGCGAATCGTAAACCTGAGTCCCGAACGCAGGACTGATTCGCGCGTTACGATCCAACTCAATAGGCCCGGTACTTCCTGGTTTATGTCCGCTGGTACTGTCCTTGATCTCAAGCCGGGCGAATCAATGGCCTATGCCGACACCT
>DASRZD010000210.1:0-3003 GCA_035686805.1 Armatimonadota bacterium | reverse complement strand
CTTGAGCGGCATCTCGAGCGCCGCCAGCTTGTCGACGAGCGGCTGGAAATACTCGGTCTGGAGCTTGTTGAGTGCGGCGCCGGCCTTGGCTGAGAAGTTGCGAGCCTTCAGGTAGGCATCCATCGACTCGTTGAGCGTGTGACCGTACTCGGTCAGGACCTCTTGGAGATGGCGAATCGGCTCGAGCTTGTCGAACAGGTTGCGAATGACGTGTTCCCGTATCCACTCCTTCACCATAGTGCGAGATAGCACAAGACCTGTACTATTGAGTCCGTCTGGTGGTGCTTGAGTCTCTGGAGCAAACAGGGTATCGGGGTCGGTGATGCGGACGACGGGATCGTCGAAAAGGCTGTCGTCGAGCTCGAACATCGTCGCCCCACCAAGCAGCTCCTCGCGGAGATCCCCGCCGATGTCGATGCCTTGCTGGGGAGAAAGATCGCCAGCCGTAACGTCGATGCCGGCCTCCTCCTGGGCCCTCCGAATAGCCTCAGATCGAGACTGAGCATAAAAGGAAGTTGCAACACCATCTGGGGGGAAAACATTATAGAAATTCTCCCCAATTTGATCGGCCCTCCACTCATCACCATCAAATTCAGATCCGAAATCAACCTTCTGCACATCCACCCCAGCCCCATGCTTCTTGCCGAGCTTCGAGGCGATGTTGCGGAGGGTCTTGTCGTAGAGGCTCTCGAAGGAGGAGGCGTTGATCCTGAGGCCCTCGCCCTCGATCTCGTGTGACGGGCCCCAGCGTTCCTCTTTGAGTGGAGCAGCGAGCAGTTTTTCGGCGGCCTCTTTCCCGACGTACCGCGGGAGATCCTCGGGCTCAACCTCCCACGTTCCTGCCAAACGGCCGCGCCGCAAAGCGCCCTCTCCGTCCTTCTCGAAAGCAGTCAAAACCTTGGTCTCGGGATTGTACTGGACCCTGGCAATCCCCTCGATTAGCTGATTCGCCCGCCGCGCCTGTTGCTCCGCCGTCGTCCAGGAGACGCGATCGAAACCGTTCTCCGCGGCCCAGATCATCATGCGCTTGAGGGCGAGCTCGGGCCAGAGGTTGCCGGCGAATGGGGTTGCCGGGACAAGTTCACCCTTCGCATAGCCCTTGCCGGCTGGAGCATAGTCAAGCCCGCGTTCTTCGCTATTTTCGGCGTATTCCTTGGCCTCTGCTTCAGTGTCGAAAGTGGCGATGATCTTACTCGCCATCGTCGGATCAAAGACTTCCCACTTCGGAGCTCTAGCGTCGTAGTACCCCTTCTTCTTCCCCTCCTGGTGAAGATCGCTCTGGATCTCCTCGATGAACAGGACACGCCGGCCGTTCTCGTCGGTGCGCTCGTCGAATCGCACCCAGACGATGATGTCCCTCTCGGGGAAAGCGTGGGAGACGTAGCCCTTCCCGGTCATGGCGCGAATCGTCAACTCACGGTAGTCCTTGCCGCCGGGTTCGGTGTGGGTGGCCCATTTGGGCTGCCGATCTTCTGTGTCTCGCCAGTTAGCTTTGTCAGCTTCTCGATACTCCGCAAGAAGCCTTTTCCCGCCCTCAATGTCCACCTCTGGAAGCTGATCAGCGAACATTTTCTCGTAGTTTTTGTCGCCGCCGATGGCGTATTCAAGTCCGTTTTTGACCTCGTGCCGCGGCAATTCTGTCCAGTGGCGAGCAGCTTGCTCAACAGCCTCCGCGTACCATTCGTCAATTGCCTTTCGTGCCCTATCCAGCGCCTCCTTGGGTTCATTTTTAGCGCCCTTGCCCCGCAACGTCTCCTCGATCTTCACCCCGTTGTTCTGGAGGTAGACCTGCACGTCGGCTCTGAGGATCTCCCCGGCAGTCATTTCCATGACCTCCGCGGCCTGTTTGAGCCCGGTCCAGTAGATTTCCTCGTCCTTCACCCCAGGCTGTTTCTTGACCCAGCTCAGGAACTCCTCGGCCGATCCCCACTTCTTCTGTGGGGCGTCGACGACGACTTGCGCCAGGCGAGAGTAGAACCGGCCCCCGAGAACGGTCGGGATGAACTCGCTCATCGCGTTCTTGAGTGCGGCAGAATAGCTCGACTGTGAGAGCTCCGCCTTGATCGTCGTCCCGTCCTCGAACTCGACGGAATTCTTGATCTCGCGGGAAATCAGCTTCAGCACGGGCTCGGGGCCCCCGGAGAACATCCTGAGCCTCCCGCCGGCGCTCTCTGTCGAATGGAGCCTGGCGGTGCCCAACCACGGCTGCTCGTAAATCTGCCCGGTGTAGATGGCTTCCATGAGATCGGCGGCGCTCTGCACATCACCAGAAACGTACTTGAGCATCTGGCGGGCGAAATCATAGACCTCGTACAAGATTCGCTCGGCGGCGTTCATCTTCTCGAGGTTCTCGAACTGCTTCGCTGCCAGCACACCGTAGGCTTTTGCTGCCTTCTCCTCGTTGCCGTAGTGCTCGATCAGAGCTTTGCGCTGGGAGGGCCGCAAGTAGTTCTTGAAGACGAAGTGAAACGCCTCGTGGAACAGGGTGTCGGGGCCGGCGGACAGGCGGTTGAGCACGATGAGATGGCTCGCGTTGATCGTGTCGAACGTGTAGCTGCCTTTGATGAGACCGTGGTTTGCTTGGAGTTTGTCCGCGATCTCCGCGATCCTGTCCTCTGAAAACTCGTAGCCCTTGGCGATGGACTTCGCCAGCTTCGCGTAGTCGCCACCGTGCGCCGCGGCCCGCTCTGCCACCAGGTCAGCAGAGAACGAGAAGCTCAATGTGGGCCCGTTCGGGATCTTGAGGAGGACCGTGCCGTCTGCCCCGCGCTCGAACTTCCATTTCGTGTTGGCGAACGCTGCCCGAAGGTGCTTGAGGCGAACACCGAGATTCTGCCTGATCTGCGTCGGGCTCGCCACGTCGAATAGGGAGCCCTGGCCCTCCTCGTCGAAGATCGTGGCGATGTCTTCTTCGGCTGTGGTTTGGCGGTCTGCGAGCTTTTGCTCTGGAGAAAGTGCGGGAGCGAGTGACTCCGGGGCCTTCGTGACCTCAGAGGCCGGGCC
>DASRZD010000209.1:0-2514 GCA_035686805.1 Armatimonadota bacterium | reverse complement strand
GGTATGGCCTTAAAGCAATCCCTGCCTGGAGCACCTACGCCCAGACAATTCGCGATGTGATGCGTTGGCATCACCAGAATCCGAATGATTGGAAAGCAACATGGACGAAGATTCAGGACAAGTGGGCACAGCATCCGAGCGGCCATTGCTCTACCGACTCGGAGGGCTTCAACATTGACGCCAGCGTAAACGGGGCGTATGTCGTGATGGGCCTGCTCTATGGCGACGGCGACCTCGCGAAGACTCTGGAGATATCCACTCGCTGCGGCCAGGATTCGGACTGCAATCCATCCAGCGCGGCGGGCGTTCTGTGCACCATCATGGGCTACAAGGCCATCCCTAAGGAGTACACTGCGGGCATCCCGGCGATCGCGGATCAGCCATTTGCGAACGTGAAGTACACGTTCAACGACCTCGCCCCGACCTGCCTGAAGGTCGTCCGGGAGATCGTCAAGCACGCGGGCGGTCGCTCGGAGATCATCGAGGGCAAAGAGATACTGTTCATCCCGATCCAGTATCCCCAAGTGCCCAAGCTGGAGAAGTAGGAGTTCTGATATGTCATCCACAATCATTTTGATAATCATCTGCCTGGCGCTTCCGGCCTTGCCTGCGAGCGCGAAGGTGGCGTTGCCATCTCTTATCAGCGATAACATGGTTCTCCAGCGTGACATGCCGGTCCCCATCTGGGGCACGGCTGACCCCGGCGAGACGGTCACGGTAGCCATCGAAGGACAGACTGCGTCCGCGGTCGCAGGAAGCGACGGTCGCTGGGAGGTTCGCCTGAAGCCCATGCGAGCGGGCGGGCCGTTCGAGATGACGGTCAACCAGATCACGCTCAAGGATATCCTGGTTGGCGAGGTATGGCTCTGCTCCGGCCAATCGAACATGGTGATGACAGTGGAGGCATCGGCAAATGCCAAGCAGGAGATCGCCGACTCGAAGAACTACCCTCTAATCCGCCAATACAACGTCGAGCGCAATGCCTCCCCCGAACCGTTAAGGGACACTGTCGGCAGTTGGGAAGTCTGCGGCCCGAAGACCGCAGGGAAGTTCACCGCGACGGGCTACTTCTTCGCCCGTGATATCTACAAGACGCTCAATGTGCCGATCGGCCTCGTAGTCAGCGCATGGGGTGGAAGCAACATGGAGTCATTTGTCCGGTTAGACGTGCTGAAAGCGCATCCCGAATCGGCGGCATACTTCAAGCTTTGGGAACAGCGCAAGGCGGCGTTCCCTACCGAACTAGCTGCAGCACAGGAGAAAGCGGCGGAGGCCAAAGCCGCCGGGAAGCCCGCGCCGAAAATGCGAACTCTAGAAGGCCATCAAGCCCGCCCCGGGTCCATCTACAACGCCATGATCTCCCCGCTCATTCCGTTTGGGATGCGCGGCGTGCTCTGGGCGGGAGGCAAGGCAAACCGGGGACGCGCGTTCGAGTATCGCGTTCTTATGCCCGCCATGATACAGGACTGGCGCAAATCCTGGGGACTTGGAGACTTCCCGTTCTTCCTGTGCCAGATGGCGAACTGGATTCCGACTAATCCGGACGAGGAGTGGATGGAGCTTCGGGAGTCCATGCTGAAGACCACCGACCTCCGAGGCACCGGCATGGTCGTGACCATTGACATCGGCGAGGAGCACAACGTCCATCCGAAGAACAAGCAGGAGGTCGGCCGCCGGCTGGCGCTCATCGCCAAGTCGCAGGTCTATGGGATGGACGTGACCTACTCCGGCCCGATATATGAGTTCATGACGGTCGAGGGGAAGGCGATCCGTCTGCGCTTCAAGTTCGTTGACGGAGGGATTGACGCTCGCGCGGGTGGATCCCTCAAGGGATTCGCCATCGCGAGCGAGGATAGGAAGTTTGTCCCGGCGGAGGCAGTCATAGACGGCGATTCAATCCTGGTTACGAGCAAGGACGTTGCGAGTCCGGTGGCGGTTCGGTATGCCTGGGAGATGAACCCCGACTGCAATCTCATCAATAAGGCAGGCCTGCCCGCATCGCCATTCCGCACGGACCAATGGCCGAGGGAGAAGCCGGCCGCCGATGCCGCCCTCGACGATGTTGAGGCGCAATAAGAGAACCGGAGCACTCAACATCAGCATCGAATGGGAGAACTGGGATGAAAGCATTCGCAGCAATATTGGCTTTCTCGGTAGTGGCAATCAATGCGCTGGCGGCCCCGATTCACGATGCCGCGGCGAAGGGTGACCTGGCGAAGGTGAAGGCGCTCGTCGCCAAGGATGCCAAGCTCATCAACCTGAAGGATGGGAGTGGCGCGACTCCGCTCCACTTCGCAGTGGCAGGCGGACAGAAGGCGGTCGTGGAGTATCTGCTGTCCAAGAAAGCTGACGTCAACGCCAGGAAGAACGACGGCGTTACTCCCCTTCACGTTGCCGCCTCCTTGGGGAAGCTCGAGATCGCAAAGCTCCTTATTGCGAAGGGCGCGAATAAGGATGCGTCCGACTCCAAAGGGCGGACTCCCCTCACCCTGGCCGGAGAAAAAGGGCATGTGG
>DASRZD010000208.1:0-42304 GCA_035686805.1 Armatimonadota bacterium | reverse complement strand
GGGCAGTACTACGAGACATCGAACGGGTATTCCTCTCACGCGATCGGCCTCTACCGGGATATGGCCGAAATGCTGATCAACTACCGGAGCGAGAAATACCCGAACGGCATCAACCTGTATGAGCACCCGAAATTCTCGAAGTCGCTCGTCCAGGCGGAGCTCGATACGCTGTGCGCTGGGCATGTTCCCCGATACGGCGACTCCGGCCCAGACGTCGCCAAGCTTAACGATGCTCCCAACCTGACCCTCGCCCGAATGAATGCCGAGCACATGTACCTGAGAGTTACATCACCCGAGGAGAAGGCTCACTGGGCAGATATGTTGACCAGGCTCTCGGGCGGCGATGTGGAGAAGGTCCGGGGCGAGCCGTCCACCGGTTTCAAGAATTGGCTGCTCTACCATGCGGCCCCTGTTCGGGGAAGCTCGAAATTCGAAATTCGAAATTCGAAACAGCCGGATGTTGAACCGAAGGGATCGGCGCTGCTCGATGGCAAGGGACTCGCAATACTTCGATCCGGGGATCGGGCGGCCTTTGTGCGGTACGGGCCGTCGGTGACTCATGGGCATCAGGATGACCTGAACCTGAACTTCTTTGCGCGGGGTCGTGAGCTTACCTACGACTTCGGCTATAGCCTGGGGAGCGCGCACGTTCAGACGGGCTGGGCGCATAAGACCGGCAGCCACAATCTGGTTATGGTTAATGAGAAGAATCAGCTTGAGGCCGGTCCGACCGGCGGCAGCGCGGAGCTCTTCGCGACTTCAGGGCCGGTCAAGATGGCCGAGTTGTCCAGCGACCATGCGTATGAGGACCAGGGCGTGGATAGCTACCGAAGGACGGTTGTATTGGTGGATGCCGATCCAAAGAACTCGTATTTGGTGGACATCTTTCGGGTCCATGGCGGACAGACGCATGACCTCCTGTGGCATGCGATCGGCGAGCGGACGAGCGTGGAGGGCGGCGAGCTTAGAGAAGTGAAGGACGAGAGCCTGGCGGGGCCCGACTATCAATGGGGCACGAAGATCGGGCCGGACGGCGACATCAACGGGCAGGCGGACAAGGGGCCTTACTGGGTTGCTCCCCCCGGGAATGGCTATGGGTTTCTGTATGATATTCATCGCGGACCGGCGTCTCGGAATGTAAACGCCACCTGGACCGTAGATGCGAGCGCAGACGAACATCTGCGGATAGATATTATGCCGCCCAAAGGGTGCGAGCTGATCACTGCCAAAGGACCGGGTATCTTGCCGAAGCTCCCACATGCCAACTTCGCAATTCTCAGGCGCAAGGGCACTGATCTGGAGTCCACATTCGTCAGCGTCCTTCAGCCCTATGCCAAGGAGAATCCGGTTGCCAGGGTTGAGCGGTCGGACGAGTCAGACGCGTCAGACTGGTCGGACAGGCTAAGAATTGCGTTGACAGACGGCCGCACGGACTACATCTTCTCATCACTCGGGCGCTTTGCATTCTGCAGGTTCAGCCCCGATGAACTGAGCAACGCCCTGCTCGTGGGCAGCTATGGCGTTACGATCCGAGGCGTGCGCATCAAGTGCGAGCGTTCCTCATACTGGGGCGCGGTGGAATCGGTGGACTACGAGAAATGCCGCCTGGTAGTGAACCGAGAGCTTCCAACTAGATTAGTGGGCGAGGGCATATACATCACGCGGCCGGGGTACGGGCATAGCTCCTATTACAGGATCCGCTCCGTGGAAAGAGAGAACGGGAAGACGGTTCTCGGCCTGGATACCGGCACATTGATCCTCGGCTCGGGATTGGTCGGAAAGGACGCGGCTCCAGGGAGCCGGGAGATAGACAACCTCGTTCCCCTCGAGGTTTCCACTTCCTGTCAGCACCTGGATACCGGCTACTTCAAAGGCAAGCTTCTCATTGCCGACGACGGAACCCGTGCCCTGATTGATAACGTGAAGGCGGCTGGCGGCAAGAGGATAATTCAGGTGCCGGATGCATCACTCTTCAAGAGCGGCCGGCAGCTCAAGATCTACGATGTTCAGGCCGGTGACAGGTTCGTGATCCCCACAACGGTCACGATTGAGAGGCGCGGCTCCTCGCTCGTTATTCAGGCGACCACTGCCGGAACTATTGAGATCGCCGAGGGGAGATACGACTTCCCGGTAGGCAAGTCTTCCATCCCCTAGCTGTTTTCGCTTTCTTGCCGGTGGGTAAGACTCTCTGTAGAGGCAATCTACGGAGGTGTTCGATGATCGAAGGCGAGTATGACAGCAATATCATGGGTCCCGTTCAGGCGACGGCTTATCGAAGCAGCGACCAGATCGAGAAAGACGTGCGCGAGCTTATCTCCCTGAATGACGCCATTCAGCCCAAGGACATTGATGTCACCGTCGAGGTCGGCAAGGTCACTCTGAAAGGGAAGGTCCGCGACGGGGTCGCTCGTGATGAGGCCGTGCAGGCGGCGAGCGAGGTGATAGGGGTGACCGAAGTCATCAACAGTATCGAGATTGGCGAATGAGTAAAGCTCCCGACTTCGCAAAAGCTATGTCGGGCAAGCTGGAGATATTCTCCGGCACTGCACATCCTCAGCTTGCGACGGAAATCGCCGGGTGCATGGGCATTCCCGTTGGGCCGATGGCGGTAACCAGGTTTCCTGACGGCGAGATCTACGTGAAGGTCGAGACCAGCGTCCGGGGCAAGGATGTCTACGTCGTCCAGCCGACCTGCCCTCCAGTGAACGAGAACTTCACCGAGCTGCTGATCATCCTCGATGCGCTGAGACGGGCCTCGGCACGCCGAATAACCACCGTCATTCCGTACTACGGCTATGGGAGGCAGGACAAGAAGACCGCCGGCAGAGAGCCGATCACCGCGAGGATGATAGCTGACATGCTGATCGCGGGGGGCGCCGACCGCCTCCTGACTATTGACCTCCACTCTCCGCAGATCCAAGGTTTTTTCGATATTCCCGTTGATCATCTGACGGCGGTGGGAATCCTGGGCGAGCATCTTGGAGGCCATGATATTGGCGATTCGGTAGTAGTCGCGCCCGATGCCGGTCGAGTTAATATGGCAACCCAATACGCAAACCGCCTGAATCTCCCTGTGGTGATCATCCACAAACGAAGAACAGGGCCGGAAGAGACGGAAATTGTGCATGTGGTAGGGGAGGTTCGGGGTAAGCAGCCGATAATAATAGACGATATGATCACTACCGGCGGAACGATTAACCGGAGTGTGCGGGCACTCTTGGACGGAGGAGCGAAGGCGGATATCCTGGTGGCAGCGACTCATGCGGTGTTGGTTGGGAAAGCGATCGAATACCTATCTCATCCGGCGATCAAGGAGGTTGTGGTCACGAACACCATTCCGGGTGGTTGGGAGAGACTTGGCGGCCTGAAAGAGGTGTCGGTGGCGCCGCTGATCGCGTCGGCAATTCAGCGGATACATGCCGATACTTCGGTCAGCGAAATATTCGCATAAAATGGTTGACAGGAAGCACCTATGCCCTTATAATGCATTCAGACAAGCTCAACAGTCTAGACATGGCTAGACCAGGCGATCCATAACGGATGGTGCCGGGCTCTCTGAGCAGCAGGATGAACCTGCGGGACTAATCTGATACCCGCGGGTTTTTTGTTTGTGAGGCTAATCGCGGCATGACACAGAAGACAACAGTCGCCAGACTATCAGTGATCTCTAATCTCCTGCTTGTTGCCGGCAAGGCGGCGGTAGGACTCATCACGGGATCGGTTGGTATATTGGCCGAGGCGATCCATTCGGCTGTGGACCTCCTTGCCGCGCTCATCGCCTTCCTCGCGGTCAGAGTCGCAGATGCTCCTCCCGATGAGGCCCATGCCTACGGCCATGGCAAGTATGAGAATATATCCGGGACGGTGGAAGCCCTGCTGATCATCATCGCTGCCGTGTATATCGGATATGAAGCAATCATACGCATTGTACATGGCGCTCCTGTGGAGAAGCTGGGCATCGGCATCGGCGTGATGCTGGTCTCGGCGCTGGCAAACTGGATAGTATCGGCGCGGCTCTTCAAGGTAGCTAAGCAGACCGATTCCATCGCCCTCGAGACTGACGGCCATCATCTGCGGCTGGATGTCTTTACCTCGGCCGGAGTTCTGATCGGCTTGCTGGTGGTCTATCTGACGGACATCGTGCTCATCGACCGTCTGCTGGGACTCGCGGTTGCATTGTGGATCGGATGGATCGGATGGCGATTGTCGGTTCAGGCCGTCGGCCCGCTGCTCGATCTCCAGCTTCCCATGCCCGAGGTTGAGCGGATCATCTCGATCATTGAAGGCGACGAGCGGGTAAGAGGTTTCCACAAGCTTCGGACAAGGAAATCAGGGGCTCAGCGGCACGTGGACGTCCATCTATTCGTGCCAAAGGAAATGACTTTGGTGGACGCCCACAACCTTGCGGAAGAGATCGAGGACAAGATCCGGGCTGAGTTCGATCACGTCGCCGTCCTCACCCATGTGGAACCGGAGGAAACCTGAATTCCCCACCTCCAAGAAGTTTAAACCCTCCATACTCCGGGTAACTATGCACTGCAACTGACCGGAGCCCACCGATGCGCACCGGCTCTCGAATATGGTCACTCACTGACTGCCTGGGACTTGGATGTGCTGGGTAAGGGAAGTGAGTAAAACCTTCATCGGGAGCCGGTGCCGATAATCTAGGCCCCGTGCATTCCTATCTTTTGACGGAATTGACTGGGGGTTATCGGTTGTCCGGCAATGCTGAGTTTGTGCCGACAGGGCTTTGGCTCGAGAGGAGGCCGACGCGATGGAGCGCATTTCCTATACCGGCCCGCATTTCTTCATTCTTATACCTGTCGTTCTCATGCTTGTTGGTGGGCAGGTGAGCGCTCAGATGACCACTCAGGCTCAGCCACCGCTGCTGACGGCTACCGGGAATGGCGAGGTGAGAGTCCGCCCGGATTTGGCACAGGTCCAACTCGGCGTCGAGACGGAAGCAAAGACAGCGGCGGATGCGAGGGAGCAGAACGCCGCCAAGGTCACAAAGATCATTCAGGCCATCAAAGCGCTTGGAATCCCTGACAACCAAATTCGGACTTCCACTTTCCAGATCCAGCCTGTGAGAAGATCGGATCAGCCCAATATTCCAGGCACGCCGCCGATAGTCGGTTACGACGTGACGAACATCGTGACAGTGACGACGGATAAGTTCGACCTTGTCCCCAAGATCATTGATGACTCGGTCGCTGCCGGAGCGAATCGAATTGACAACGTCAGCTTTATGCTCCAAGACGATTCGGCTGCCAGACAGACCGCTTTGAAAGAGGCGGTCGCGGATGCCATCGCGAACGCGGAGACGATGGCTCGCGAGCTGAAGATAGGGCTGGCGAGCGTATACAGTGTTCAGCAAGGCGGAGTGGGAGTCATGCCGCCGTCCATTGTTTATAGGGCTATGGGAGCAGCCCCTTCACCCACGCCGATACTTCCGGGCGAAGTAACGGTAAATGCAAGCGTGACATTATCTTATATCATCCGATAAGCCATGGAGGGAGCAGTATGAATGCGGAAGTATTGCACATAGGAATGAGCGAGAAGGGTGGCGCCAGGGTGCTTCGTTTGACCGGTCAGCTTGATTCGTATACAAGCGACCGGCTGACCGGCATAGCCAGAACCTGGGCAACTGGGGCAAAGAAGGTGGTCGTCAATCTCGACGGGCTGGAATACATTGACAGTTCCGGGTTGGCGGCTCTGGTCGGGATGTGGGTCAGGGCGAGGGACAGCCATGCTTCGTTCGTGATCACATGCCGGAGCCCCAGGATTCGGCGGATAATGGAGATCACCGGACTCCTGAATCTGTTTAGTTTTGAGGAAATGGATACAAAGCTTGCGGAAGTGGCACCCTCGGCAGTGAGCCCTGCCACCAAGTTCGTCTCCGTCGGGAAGACAGCAGCATAGGAAGCATATGGTTAATGGTGAAGGATCCATGGCCTGGATTGTCCCTTGACCATTGACCATAGACCGTTGACCCTCGCGCATGTTACAATGTTCCATCACTCCAGGAGGACCGCATGTTCGCAGTCATCATGGCCGGAGGGGGCGGCACTCGTCTCTGGCCGAAGTCAAGAGAGCACTACCCCAAGCAAATGCACGCTCTTGCGGGCGAGAAGCCGCTCGTTCAGGAGATGGCGGAGCGGTTGGATCGCATCGTGGGCGAGGATCAGGTTTACATCATCACCAACTCCCATCATGCCCGCGTCATCAGCGAGGTCATGCCTGCGATGGTTCAGAAGATCCTCGTTGATCCGTACAGGCGAGATACGGCAGCGTGCATCGGGCTGGCGGCGGTTTATCTCAGCAGGATCGATCCTGAGGCGGTCTTAGGAATCTTTGCTGCAGATCACTTCATCGGGCGCGAGGAGAGGTTTGCCGAGGTCATTCTGGCCGGAGAGAAACTCGCCGCCGAAGGCCATGTGGTCACCATCGGCATCAAGCCCACAGGCCCTGAAACCGGCTACGGCTATATCGAAAGCAATGGCGAATTCGGCGGGATCAGCGGCAGTAAGGTCTATCGCGTGCGGCGGTTCGTGGAGAAGCCGAACCTGGAGAAGGCGAAAGAGTACCTCACGGCAGGCAACTATTACTGGAACAGCGGTATGTTCGTCTGGAGCATCCCGACCATCTTCCGACTATTCGAGCAGCATTTGCCCGATACCTATGCTCGCCTGATACGGATCAAGGACGCCCTTGGAACTCCCAATGAGGCTGAGGTGGTAGACAGCGAATACCGGCAAATGGAGAGGATCTCGGTTGACTTCGGCATCATGGAGAAGCTGAGCGACATCCTGGTCATTCCGGGCGACTTCGAATGGAACGACATCGGAAGCTGGGCGACAGTCTCGGATATCTCCATCAAGGACCTCGACGGAAATGCGGTCAAGGCCTCTCACATCGGCATAGACACGAACAACTGCCTCATAATCGGCGCTGAGGGCAAGGTCGTCGCGACGATCGGCGTCAAGGACCTGATCGTTGTGGACACCGACGACGCATTGCTCATCTGCCATAAGGATCGCGCGCAGGAAGTCAAGAAGATAGTGGAGAAACTAAAGGAAGTTGACCTCGAAAACTATCTGTGAGGGGAGGTAGTGAACGGTGAACAGTCAACAGTGAACGGTAATATCCACACTGGTAACTGTTTACTGTTTACTGTTTACTTTGCCAAGACGCGGGCTCGTTCAGGTATACACCGGCAGTGGGAAGGGCAAGACTACTGCTGCATGGGGACTGGCATTGAGGGCGGTCGGTGCGGGCTGCAAGGTCGCCGTCGTCCAGTTCCTCAAACCTCAGGAATCCAGCGAAGTCAAGGCTGCCAAATCCATCCCGAACCTTAGCATTTACGGTAAGTCAAGACCATACGACGCCCGTCTGGATCAGCGTGAGTCCGCGGAACTCCGAGAGGATAGCCGCAGGGATTTTGGAATTGCCTCGGTGTTGATTGCATCAAGTGATTATGACATGGTCGTGCTGGACGAAATGAACATCGTTCTCGAATACGGCTTTGTCACTTGTGAGGAAATGCTCGACGTGCTTCGCGATCGCCCCGACCATACCGAGGTAGTGTTGACAGGCAGATACGCCCCGAACTGGCTAATAGAGGCAGCCGATCTTGTGACTGAAATGAAGGAGATCAAGCATCCGGCGAATGGCGGCGTGCAGGCCAGGAAGGGGATCGAGTTTTGAAAGGTCCGATTGCATTGATGACCGACTTCGGCCTTCGCGACCCATTCGCGGGTATTATGAAGGGCGTCATCCTCGGGATCAATCCATCAGCACAGATCGTGGATGTGTGTCATGACATTCGCGAGGGGGATATCAAGAGTGCGGCATTCGCTCTCTTCATGGCGTTCGCGTATTTCCCCGCGGAAACCATGTTCGTAATCGTCGTAGATCCGGGGATCGGGACTGAGAGAAAGGCGATTGCGGCAGAGATCGAGGACAAGATAGTCGTCTGCCCGGACAACGGCATACTGAGCTGGGTGCTGCATCATCATGAATTGCGGAAGGCGGTCGAACTCAGCAATGGCCGATTCTTCCTTCCCAAGGTCAGCGGCACATTCCACGGTCGCGATGTCTTCGCTCCGGTTGCGGCTAATCTCTCACTAGGAGTGGGACTTCAGGAATTCGGTAAGGAGATCAACGAACCGACGACTTTTGCGATCCCGGAGGTCGCGGAGCAAGGGCCGGGAATCCAGGGGGAAGTTGTCTATGTGGACCGGTTCGGCAACTTGATTACCAACATCCCCAGCGAGCGCCTGCCCGATAAGGCCAGGATCCACATCGGCTCGGTGGAGGTTATGGGGGTTGGCAAGGCTTACGGGGATGTGCCCCAGGGGCATGCGGTAGCGGTCGTCGGCAGTATGGGATGCCTGGAGATAGCGGTGAACGGCGGCGACGCCTCCCAGATGCTCGGGGCATCCATCGGCACGCACGTAGTGGTTTACGAGGAATAGCGGTGACAGGCAGAGACAGGTTTCTGACGGCGCTCAAGAGGAAACAGCCGGATCGAGTTCCCATCTGGGAGCTGATTATCAATGAGCCGACGCTGTCGGCGCTCTATGGCGACATCGGCTACTTCGCCTTAGCCGAGAAGATCGGCCTGGATGCCGTCACCGTCTTCGAGAACCAGCGAACCAGGGACCTGGGAAACGGCGTGTTTCAGGACGAGTGGGGGATCAAGTGGGGCATCGAGCCTTGCGGGGCTTCTTATCCACTGGGCGGGCCGATCAAGACCAAGTCCGACCTGGACTCCTACAAAGCCCCCGACCCGAATGCCGATCATCGGCTGGATACCTTGAAGGAGGCCGTGAGGCGGTTCAAAGGCGAGAAGGCGATCGCCATCTGCTGCCACGAGGCATTCGAGTTCTCGCATTACTTGTATGGAATGACCAACCTGTTCATGGCGTACATCGAAGATCCCGAGTTCGTTCATCGGCTGGCTAGGATCGTCGTTGACTACAAGAAGGCCATACTGAACAGGACGGTTGACGAGGGGCTGGACGTAGTCGTCTCGGGTGATGACTATGCGTTCCGAACGGCACCCTTGATGTCGCCGGCTTTCTTCGATGAATATTGCGCGCCATATATAAAGGAAATGGCGGACGCGGCTCATGCGAGGGGAGTGCCGTTCGTCAAGCACACGGATGGGTACATTTGGCCGATCCTGGATGCGGTCGTCAATGCCGGCGTGGATGCCATTGACCCAATCGAGCCGATTGCCGGCATGGACATCGGCGAGGTGAAGGCGAAATACGGCGATAGGGTGGCGGTCGTAGGCAATGTTGACTGCACGGAGATTCTTACTCATGCGAGCCGCGAGGAAATCATTGATGCCGTGAAGGAGACCATCGCCAAGGCGTCCGTTGGGGGAGGGCACGTCATCGCGTCCAGCAATAGCATCCATCCCGGAGTGAATCCCGAGAGCTACCGGACGATGGTTGAGACGGCGAAGGAATTCGGCGTTTATCCACTCGATGATAAGATGGTCGCCGAGTACCGCACTCGGAATTACGTCTCGAAGTACCTTGCCCGAAGCTAGACTGATCTGGTATAATTACTACTCGAAATGCAGCTACTCACTCTGTTGAAAAGCAAGATTCATAGGGCGACGGTCACCGCTGCCAATGTGGACTACGTCGGCAGCATCACGATTGACCAGGACCTCATGGAGCGATCCGGGATCCGGAATGGGGAGCTGGTTCACGTCTGGAATGTCATTAACGGGAAGCGGTTCGTGACCTATGCCATCCCTGGAGAAAAGAGGTCAGGGGTGATCTGCATCAATGGGGCGGCGGCCCATCTCTGCAAGCAGGGTGACAAGGTGATAATCGTAGCCTTTGTCTTGACCGACGAGGCCATCACCCCCAGGATGATTCTCGTGGACGACGACAACAAGTTCCTCCGCAGCATCCAGTTCCCTTGACGCCAGCTCTGCTATAGGTTACAATACCCCTGCTATGGCAAGGCTCTGCACAATAATCTGCGCTCTCCGCCACTATCTGGGGCTTCATTGTGCGAATCCGAAGCTCAGCAAGTGTATGGTTCTCTCCATACTGCTCGTAATCGCCACCGCCGGACCCATTGCCCGAGCCCAGCAGGATTATGCCAGGTCCTATTCCCACGGTATGGGTATTCGCATCGTGCTCAGGGAGTTAGGGTTGAGAGCAGTCTCTCATTAGCCGCGCTGCTGCGTTGACATTGGTCATTCCGAGTGCTACAATAATTCGTTTGGAGGGCTTTTGGGGAATGGTGCCGAAGGTCGGACTCGAACCGACACGAGGTTGCCCTCTCCGGATTTTGAGACCGGCGCGTCTACCAATTCCGCCACTTCGGCACGTGACTTAGTATAGCCCGAAAGCACCTCATTGTCAACCAGGAGGCCGGCCCCATGAACCGACGGAACATCATCATTCTGGTCGTCATTCTTGCTGCAATTGTCCTGCCGCTGTTCGTCGCTGCCATCGTCGGCACGGTGATATTGGTTTCCAGGGAGAAGCCGTTCCTGGGAGGGCAGGTGGCGTTGATTCGAATCGAGGGCGTCATCACTGCCGGTCGCGGCTCGGCGTCGCCGTTTGGCGAAGCAACCGCGGGGGCGGAGACCATAATAAACGTCCTGGAGCAGTTTAGGAAGGACAGGTCGGTCAAGTCGGCGGTTATTCGCATCAACAGTCCCGGCGGAAGTGCTGCCGGTTCGCAGGAGGTCTACCAGGAGATCAACCGCGTGCGTAAGGATGGTAAAAAGATCACGGTCTCCATGGGGGATGTGGCGGCATCGGGCGGATACTACATAGCAAGCGCCGCTGACCGGATCATCGCCGACCCCGCGACGTTGACCGGGAGCATAGGCGTGATCATGCAGACGGCCGACATGAGCAAGCTGCTGGAGAAGATAGGCATCAGCTATGGCACCATCAAGAGCGGTCCGCACAAGGACATGGGCTCGATATCCAGGCCGCTGACACCTGAGGAGAAAGCTCTCCTCCAGGGCATGATCAATGACGTCTACGATCAGTTCCTGACGGATGTGGCCGCCGGGCGCAAGATCCCTAAGGCGGAGGTCCGCAAGATCGCGGATGGGCGGATCTTCACCGGCCGGCAGGCAAAGAAGATCAAGCTGGTTGACCGTCTCGGGTCGC
Source organism: Armatimonadota bacterium (assembly GCA_035686805.1). GTDB lineage: Bacteria > Armatimonadota > UBA5829 > DTJY01 > DTJY01 > DASRZD01. The sequence goes on along the minus strand of DASRZD010000208.1, from coordinate 31,145 downwards.
TCGACGACGCGATGAGGGCGGCTGCCGATGACGCGGGCATCAAGGGTGAATACAGTGTCAAGGAATATCAGCGCCCGCTTGGTTTGTTCGAGGTTTTGTTTGGAACGAGTGAATCGAGAGTTCCGTTTGGTCACAATGGCGCTGTGGGAGAATTGGCCCGAAGACTGCTTCAGGCGGACTCGGGTGTGAAGGTAGATTAGTGAGCGACAAAGGAAAGAAAGTAATCCTCATAGACGGCAACAGCCTGCTTTATCGGGCGTTTTTCGCGCTTCCGCACTTCTCCACGCTGGAGAATCAACCGACGAATGCGGTCTATGGGTTCACCATGATGCTCCTCCGGTTGGTGGAGGAGGAGAAGCCGGACATCATCCTGGTGGCATTCGACGCGCCGGTGAAAACATTCAGGCATACGGAGTTCGAGGACTACAAGGCCCACCGCAAGCCCACGCCTGATGAGCTTAGGTCGCAGGCGCCGTTTGCTCGGAAGCTGGTGAGGGCATTCCACATTCCAGTGCTGGAAGAGCCGGGCTTCGAGGCGGATGATGTCATCGGGACGCTGGCATGCAAGGCGGCGGCTGAAGATTATGACGTTCTCATCGTGACCGGCGATCTGGATGAACTCCAGCTCATCGGCGACAAGGTAAAGGTCATGAAGACCGTGAAAGGCGTAACCGAGACTGTCACCTTCGACGAAAAAGGCGTCACGGAGCACTACGGCCTCAGACCCGAGCAATTCCCCGACTACAAGGCGCTGACCGGCGACCCTTCGGACAACATTCCCGGCGTGCCGGGCATCGGCCCGAAGACAGCGGTCAAGCTGCTGGAGGAGTACGGCACGATTGAGAATCTCCTGGAGCACGCATCGGAGGTCCAGCCGGCGAGATTTCAAGCCATATTGGAAGCGAACAAGGCTCAAGCTATTCTCTCCAAAAGACTGGCTACCATTGTCTGCGACGTGCCGGTTGATGTTGACTTCGAGCAGTGCCGGTTCAAAGGCCCGGACCTCCCCAGCGTGAGGGAGATGTTCCGCGAACTCGGGTTCGTCTCGCTCCTCAAGCGGCTTCCCGAGCCGCAGGTCCAGCCCAGCCTGTTCGGAGGGCCGGAAGAGAAGAAGGAAACCTTGCCTGTGCCTTCGGTCAACATCATCGGCAGCAAGTCCGAGCTTGCCGACTTGACGAAGAAGGCTCAAGGATCCAAGTTCATCTCGCTTCGTGCGCATGGAACCTCGACTCACGGCGTGGACGCCGAGCCCATCGGGATGGCGGTCTCCCTTGGGGCAGGGGAGGCCTACTACGTGGCTTTCGGAGTCACCACCGGCATTCGATTTGAGGACTTGAAGCCGATACTGGCCTCGGATTCCGCGAAGTACGCCCATAATATCAAGTATGAGATCGAGCTGGCCCAGCGACATGGCTTGGAACTCAAAGGGCCCATGTTCGACGTTTTGATTGCCGCTTACGTTGCCAATGCCACTAGGGGCACGCACACGCTGGAGAGCATCGCGCTCGACTACTTGAACATCGAGCTTCCGACTGCGGACAAGAATGGGTCGGTATCCGGGCCGAGGGGCGAGTCAACCATCGAGGCTATGTTCGCCTCGGAGGCGGATGCGATCAGCAGACTCGCGCCGATATTGGCAAAGAAGCTGGATGAGGACGGCCTGGGATCATTGATGGCGGACGTGGAACTCCCGCTCATTCCAATCCTGGCGGACATGGAGCTTACCGGAGTCGCGCTCGATACGGCATGGCTCAATGAGCTTGCCAAGACCCTGGAAGAGCGGATAAGTCGCCTGGAAAAAGAGATTCATGGTCTGGCCGGCATGGACTTCAACATCGGCTCGACCAGGCAGCTTCAATTCGTCTTGTTCGAGAAACTGGGGCTGCAAGCCGGCAAGAAGACAAAGACCGGTTACTCCACGGATGCCGAGACGCTTGCCCAGCTTGCGCCGGCACATGAGATTGTCGCCAAGATTCTGGAATATCGAGAGCTTTCCAAGCTGAAATCAACGTATGCCGATTCCCTGCCGAAGCTGATCAACCCTCGAACCGGCCGGATTCACACAAGTCTCAACCAGGCTGTCACCGCCACAGGAAGGCTTTCGAGCAGCGATCCGAACCTCCAGAACATACCGATCAAGTCGGAGATCGGGAGAGAGATTCGGCGGGCGTTCGTGCCATCGGCGGGGAATGTTCTTATTTCGGCGGACTACTCACAGATCGAGCTGAGGATACTGGCCCACGTGAGCCATGATGCCGAGTTGGAACGAGCGTTTCGGCAGGATGAGGACATCCACGTCAAGACCGCGACCAGGATCTTCGGAGTCCCGTCGGAAGAGGTGACTCCCGACATGCGCCGGCAGGCAAAGACGGTCAATTTCGCCGTGATCTATGGCATGAGCGACTACGGCCTGTCCAAGGCATTGGGCATTCCGACCGGAGTCGCGAAGGCTTACATAGAGAGTTACTTCCAGGAGTATCCCGGGGTCAAGAGATATACCGCCGATATTCTCGGCAAAGCCAGGGAACTCGGCTATGTGGAAAGCTTGCTGGAGCGGAGGCGATATACCCCCGAGGTCCATAGCCCGAATCGGACATTCCGGGAGTTCGCCGAACGAGCGGCGGTCAATATGCCGATTCAGGGAACCGCGGCGGACATCGTGAAGCTTGCGATGATCGGCATCCACGATCGTCTGAAAGCGGGCGGATTCAGCACGAAGCTGGTGCTCCAGGTACATGACGAATTGGTATTCGACGCCCCGGAGTCCGAAACCGGCGCAATCATACCCATAATAATCTCAGCGATGGAAAATGCGTACAAGCTTGACGTTCCTCTGAAGGTTGACGTCAAAGTCGGCGGAGACTGGTCTACCGCCATGCCTTTCGCTGTCGAAGATCGCGAGGAAATCAGCGTATAGAATATCCGGCGACGTTGTGATATAATAGCGTTCGTCAATGTGACTATGGCGGTCCACTAGCGGGCTGCCGGTTGTTTATCCATGCCCAAGGGCAGGAGGGCCTTGCGCCCAAGGTATCGGGCGGGCAGCAGTGCTGCTCGTATACGGGCGGTCGAAGTCAGACCGTTCCGAAAAGAGAGGAGTTTTCGGTCATGATGGAAGACAAGAACGAGCTCGAGGAAATCCAAGAGCAAGACACCGAACCGATGGAGGCGTCTGCTGAGGTAGGCATGGAAGCTGCCGAAGAGACAGAGAGTGCAGCGGCCGAGCCGGAGACTGAGGTGGAGGCAACCGCCGAACCGGAAGTTACGGAGAAGCCGAAGATACAAGAAATGGGAAATGCGATGGACTACTCCGACAGCATGAGGTCGCTTTCGAGAGGGGACCTGGTGGACGGAGTGGTCGTCCACATAGATAGAGAGGGCGTGCTGGTTGACGTCGGCACGAAATCGGAGGGCATCATTCCGCCTGGAGAACTCTCAAATCAGCATGTAGAATCTCCCGAAGACGTAGTTAAGGTCGGGGAAACCATTCATGTATATGTCATGGAGACTGAGAATGAGCATGGGAACCCGGTGCTCTCTAAGAAACGAGCCGACTTCGGAAAAGCCTGGGAGCGAGTGGAGCAGGCGTTCGAGGATGGCAAGACGCTGATGGCGATGGTCACGGATCGCGTGAAGGGCGGCCTGCAGGTTGACCTCGGAATCCGAGGATTCGTCCCCGGTTCACATGTTGGCGGCGGAAACGTAAAGAGCCTGGAAAGATATGTAGGCCAGTCGCTGCCTCTGAAGGTCATTGAGGTTGATAGGGAAAGGCGGAAGGTCGTCCTGTCCCATCGGCTGGCCATGGAAGAGCAGCGCGGCAAGCAGCGGACGGAGACTATGGCTTCGCTGGCGGAAGGTCAGATTCGAGAGGGTGTTGTTCGCCGAATCACCGACTATGGAGCGTTCGTTGACCTGGGTGGAATAGACGGCCTGCTGCACATCAGCGAGATGTCCTGGAGCAGAATCACTCATCCCTCCACAGCGGTGAAAGTCGGACAGAAGCTGAACGTCATGATCCTGCGACTCGACCCGAAGAGCGAGCGAGTATCTCTGGGAATCCGGCAAATCCTTCCGGATCCATGGGCGGAGATTGAGGACAAATACAGGATAGGGGACGTCGTTAAGGGCAAAGTCACCAGACTGGTGATGTCTGGAGCGTTCGTTCAGCTCGATGAGGGCATCGAAGCCATCATCCCGAACTCCGAATTGAGCCATAAGCGAGTAAAGCGGCCGGAGGAAGTAGTTTCCGTCGGCGATGAGGTCGAGATCAAGATCATTGACATCCGACCGGAGGAGCGCCGGATGACTCTCAGCCTCAGGCAGCTTCAGGAGGTCAAGGAGCGGAAGGATTTCGAGAGCTACAAGCCACGCGACGACTTCGACAGTCGAATGACGCTCGGCCATTTGATCGGTGACAAGCTCCAGAATTTAGTTGCTAACGGCAAAGCTGCTGATGAGGAAACCGAGCCGGAAGCAGTCGAGGCCGCTGAGGACGGCGGAGAGGAAGTCGGGGCCGAGGCGGTCACAGTCGAGGAAGCTCCGGCTGAGACGGCGGAAGAGGTTGCCGAAACGGAGATCGTGGAGGAAGTGACGGTCGCCGAGGTCGTTGTGGAAGCCCCTCCGGCGAAGGAACCCAAAAAGCCGGCGAAGAAGTCAAAGAAGAAATCTGAGTAGCACCCAAACAGGGAAAACTATGGACGATAAGTGCGATAACAAGAGTAAGCCAGTCGGACCGACTGGCTCTTTTTTTGTCCGAAAGACGCTTGTGGTCGGACTCACCGGCGGAGTGGCAACGGGAAAGACCACTGTCGCCGGGATGTTCCAGGATCTGGGCGCGATAGTTATCAGCGCCGATGAAGTGGTCCACCGCATGCTGGAGCGCGGCTCGGATGTGTGGCGGCAAGTCCGGCAGGAGTTCGGGGAGGAAGTCCTAACGCCGGATGGAAACATAGACAGGGTAAGGCTTGGTGACTTGGTATTCCGGGACAAGGGGAAGAGGACCACGCTTGAAGCAATTGTCCATCCGCCGGTAATCGAATATCTGCAGAGAGAGGCCGAATGCTTTCGCGAGTCCGGGCAAGGCGTATTGATCCTGGAGATTCCTCTTCTGATCGAAGTAGGCGCCCTCCATCTGGTTGACAAAGTTTTGGTGGTGACGGCGGAACAAGAGTCCCAGATAAGCCGTCTAGAAAAGCGGTATGGCATAGGCCGTGAAGAGGCGATATTGCGCATCTCTTCTCAATTACCGTTAGCGGAGAAGGTGAGACACGCCGATTGGGTGGTTAGCACCGAGGGGACATTGGAGAGCACCAAAAAGCAAGTAGAAAGAGTGTGGTATGAGGCTCAAAAACTGCTTGCGTAACCCCTACCACTATGCTATAATTGCGCTGGCCTTTTCCCGATGGACGGGCGTGGGCTACTGGTGAGACCAGTAAATAGTGTGGAGAACCAGCTTATTGTAACGGGGCAGATGACGGTCACGGAGGGCTTGGCATCCAAGGCCCGTCGGCATTGTCCGAAGAGGATTATCTGCAGTATTATGCCTTTCTTTTTGAGCTGCATTGGGGAAGCCCCGGCTTTTATGCGACAGGGAAGAATCTGCGCTATCGTCTCCCCCATGCCTGTGGTAACCAGATCAGCTTGGCAAAGATAGAGCTTTTTCGCTCGTTATGCATACGTCTAAGGTAAGGAGACCATCCTAGGAGGAATTACTCTAGTGCGATCGTTCAGAAGATGTGCGGCACGTTGGCCGATAAGCGTGTTCTGCATAGTTTCATTCATGAGTCCCATAATCGGCACAGTCCTCACTCCGCTTCCGGCGTTAGCCCAGGCCGGCACCATTGAGGTCGCCGTAGTGGACTTCCGGAACAACAGTAAGATGCCGAATGAGATGTTTGGCACCATGGCGACTGACGCCGTAGTAGTGGAGCTTCTCCGATCCGGGAAGTTTGGCGTCACTCCGGCCGACGGCCTGCAGGCTGCGATGGAGGCGCTGGGGTATAAGTCAAAGGAAGATCGGACGCTGAAAGTCGCCATGACGCCGTCAATGATGGTTCGTCTTGGCCAGGAGCTTGGCGGCGTTGACGGTGTCGTTCACGGGGAGATTACCTCGATCAAAGTGGACAGCGGCAAGAAGAAAGCCGAGGTTCGCCTGGTCGTTCGGACGCTTCACGTGGCATCCGGCGAGTGGTCAAATGGAGCGATCGCCATAGGAATGAGTAATCCGCGGATCGGATACAGCGCCGATAAGGACACTGATCTCATCATCGAGGCAATCAATGATGCAGCCCGTCAGGCCGTGGAGAGCATGGTGCAGTACATTATCCCGGAGGCTACGATCATCGGGACTTTCAGCCCCACCGAAGTGCTGCTGAATAAGGGCGCACAGGAGGGGATCAAGTCCGGCATGGAGATGATTGCTCTCCGGCGAAGTGAGACGGGCGAAGACGAAGTAGTGGGGCGCATAAAGATTACCAAGCTCGGCGATAACGATTCGCACGGAACGGTGGTCAGCACAACCCGAGGTCTGAAACCCGAGGACCGAGTCAGGGCTGTCTATGAACTGCCTCTGGAGACAGGGAAGGCACAGGCCAAACCTCTGGAAAGCAAGAATAGGATCGCAAAAGGCGGGAAGCTGCTCTGGGGGCTCATTGCACTGGTGGGCCTGGCGACGCTCTTCAAGGGTGGCGGAGAGCAAGCGGAAGGTGTGCCCGGCACCGTCGCAATGGCCGGCAAGACACCTGACGTGGTTTCGCCCTGGAGCAACGGTGGCATATTGGTTGCTTGGAATACGCCGAAAGGTGTGCGTGCAACGGACATTATTGAATTCCACGTGTGGCGTGATAATCTCGGTAGCATCACGTCCCAATATGGTTCGGGAGACAACGTGAACTGCGGCCCGGTAATCAATAATGATCCGGTAACCGCGGTTGGAATCAGCGGGGCGATTGGCAGTTATGACCACTCCACCATAGATGATACGTACGCCCGAGATCCGGGTTTCGACTACGTTGTCCCAAGCTCCGATCATACTGATCTGGATAGCAGGCATTATGTGCAGACCGGACTGAGTGTGGGAACTCCTCATCAATACTGGGTCACATGCGTATACAGGAGGCATGGCACCGATAACGAAGGTGCGGCCGTTGTCACGTACTGGGAGACTCAGGGCTCGTATGCGGGACGCGCGACATACCTGAGACGTCCGGAATGTGATGCTCCGGGGGGCATTGTGGCGTCTGAGTATGTGGATCTTAGCAATGTCACCTTCAGTTGGAGAGGTTGCGCAGGGGCCGATCAATATGTGATCGAAGTCTCCCCGACCCCGGACTTCAAACGAGATGAGACATGGGTAGACGTGGTCTACCAGCCGACTCCCGCTGATCTGCAGTTGTTTACGAAAACCTACACGTTGAGGGACGCGGATTCGGGAACAACGGTTGCCGAATTGGCGAATGTCCTTGCGGGGGGTACGCTCTACTGGCGTGTAGGCGCAAGAAATAGGACGGACGCGCCGGGACCCTATCCGGCCGGCCCCTCGCCTCAGGTGGATGGGCCGAAGAACACCAGATACATGTACTGTGATATGAACCAGTACTACTCATTCATGACTCTGCCTGACATGCCAGAACCGCCTCCCGACAGTGATGGAGGCGACAACGGAGGCAACACACCGCCGTCACCGCCTTCTCTATAGGCTAAAGTCAAGGAGGTATTTCAATGGGAACGTATTCGATCAGGCATCTAAGATTGGGCGCGCTAGTCTTCATGGCGCTCATCCTATGCTCGGCCGCAGGGTTCGGCTTCGAGAGGATGGGTCCCCTGCACGCGGACGGGCCTGCCTATCCGCCAAATCAGGTGCTCGTGACGTTGGCGCCAGGAAAGACTGAAGCAGATCTAAAGGGCCTGATGGACCGATATGGGGCGAAGATAGTTCGAAAGCCCCAGTATAGCCACACATGGGTCCTTGAGCTGCCTGGAACCGGTACGCCTGTTGATACGTTCCTCAATAACGAGGGTTCGATTCTGGCTTCGTATCCTGTTGTCAAATCTCTGAGCCGCAACTACTACATCTATCCCAGTGTGGAACCGAATGATGAGTTCTACCATCAATATGGGATGATAAACCCTGATCCCACAGGCGAGTTATTCCTGACTGGGCAATGGCAGCTTTGGGGACCGAACATGCATATCTTCGCCCCCGAGGCCTGGGATGTGGAGAAAGGCGCTGAAGGGATAGTTGTCGCCGTCATAGATACCGGAGTAAGGGATCGCACGTTCTACAACGAGGAAGGAAGACTGACCCGAATCATCCATCCCGATCTTCAGGGTCGGGTGCTGCATGGATATGACGTGGCGGATGCGGGAGAAGATGGTGAAAATCCCGGACCGGCACCGAGCGAGAAACCTATAACGCCAATCAATAGGGTTCCGGAGCATGGGACTCACGTTGCCGGCATCATCGCGGCCCAGGCGAACAACTGGATAGGAGTTGCCGGCCTGGCGTGGGATAATGTGCAGATCCTTCCGTTCAAGGTCTTTAAAGACACCGGGGCAGGCAATGTGGCGGACGAGATAGATGCTATATATCTCGCAATGGCGTGGCGCGGCGGCACTACGTTGGATGGCAAGCCCATAAAGGTCAATGTAATAAACATGAGTATGGGGCATTATTTCATGCGCGTTGAGGAAGAGGAATCCGCCATAAAGCAGGCGGTAAGCCAGGGAATTGTGGTAGTGTGCGCGGCCGGCAATGAGTGGGAATATGGGGCTTATGCTCCCTGTTATCCGTCGGCCTATGCCGCGAGCATCTGCGTAGGCGCGACTCAGTATGACGACACCATAACCGACTTCTCTCAGCACGGCCCGGCGTTGGACATTGCCGCCCCCGGTTGGTACATTCTGAGCACTGCCTGGTACAAGTATCTTGCAACCGTAGACACGGAGACCGATACGCCCCCCACACCGACATCCTACTCGCCGAATGCAATTGACTGGCCCCAACCTGATCCAATGCCGACGTGGCCTGACAAATATGGCAACATATTCACTTACATGCCAGGCACTTCTATGGCATCGCCTTGCGTTGCCGCAGCAGCAGCCCTGTTGATATCCCATGGCGTTCCGCCCGAGGATGTCAAGCCGTTGCTCTATGAGACTGCGACGCCGAGGGGAATAGGCCATCCGAACGATACATATGGCTGGGGTTTATTGAATGTCTATGGCGCCCTGGCAAAAGCATCGGTGGATGTGGAGATTGTTTCGCCTGCGAAGGGTGCGGTGGTCAGGACGACCAGGCCGAGGTTCCGGATCAACCTCAGACATGCCAAGCTGGACACCATTCGCGTCTGGATAGACGGCGTGGATACTACCGGAGACGGCGTTCCGGACAATCAGCCTACCATGGGAGGCCCGAGTCCCGAGATCGCAAACTGGCAGGACTACCTGTATACCCTCGACGAGGCTTCGGGCAAGAGGTATCTTCTGTTCGAATATACCGTGAAGCCGGGATTGGCGGTGAATGGGACGCACACAATCTACGTGACCGCTGGGACGGATATGACACTGGATGTACCTCCGCCTCCTCCTTCGGATATCACCAGTTTCAAGCTCAATCCAGCGACGCTGGGATCCGGTTGGAAGCTCTTCGCAGTCCCCTTCAATTTCGTGGAACCGAAGAAACCGGAAGAGATCATGGGGAATAGCGGTGTGCTGGCTCGGTGGCATTATACGAATAGTTCCAGTGGGGAGTATGCGCTATACAGTCTGGATGGCAGCCGGTCAGATGATGAGGCCACTTTCACTCCCACAAGCGCCTACGCGAATTGGCTGGTGCAGCCGCTTGGCGGCTCCAAGGGCACGCCACCCGCAGGGCTTGGGTACTGGCTCTATCTGCCTACGGGCTCTAACGTCACCGTTCCTGACGGATATGGAGACTCGGTAGAACAAGCTCCATACATCATCAGCCTCTACTCCGGTTGGAACATAGTCGGCGATCCGTTCGCGTTCCCCGTCACCTGGTCCAACGTGATCGTGGAATATGCCGGAGAAAGAATTGGCGCCACGGAAGCTGCTGCCAGGGGATGGATCTCCAACTCTGTTTTCCGCTATGACAGTTTCTATCGAAGATACACGTGGAAGGATGTGAGCACGGCGGTGATGATGCCCTGGGAAGGCGAATGGATCAGGGTGAAGGTGAAAACGCCGGATCTGACTCCATCCACTTTTGCAGCCTGGGCCGACGAGTTCAGCGATGGCGTTATAGACCAGGATGATCCTGAGCCGACGTGGTATGTGGGGAATACAAACGGCTCGGTACTCGAATCAGGCGACATGTTGAGGCTTGGCGGGATCCCCAATTCGCCATCGTATACATATGTGACGAACAAGGATTTCCCGATTTACGGCGATTTTACAGTCAGCGCAAGACTAGTTCTAGACAATTCCGCGCCAACCGTGCCAGGCGGTCCGGCTAACGCCGAGCTCAGATTCCGGGCGAGTGCTACCGGAATAGGATATGCTTTGGCGTTCAGAGCGGGGGACTCGCCCTCGACGATATCATTGCGCCGAAGCGACAATGGGCTGGTCATTCAAAGCAAACAGGTCATGAATAGTCTTGCAAGCGGATCAGCCTACTACATAACTATAACAGCCGTTGGAGCTACGACTAGTCCAATGCCTGCTAACAAGTCTCACATCAAGGTGAAGGTCGGCACATTCCCTGGTCGCGGCGATGTAGCCGATTGGGAGTTAGAGGATGATAGCTTCCAAGAGCCGGGATCATTCTGGCTGATTAACGACGGCATGCTCGATTGTTCTTGGGACTACTTCAGGGTTCAGCCGGTCCCGGTGCGGCCGGCAGACGTAAAGCTTATCGTGGCGCCCAATCCGTACACCGGTGTGGTGCAGTGAGCCGTAATGCGCCGAAGGAGGCAAAGTGTCTAAGTTCATTTTGAGATCATTCCAGCTTGTAGTGGCGTCACTGATCGTGGCCAGTCTATTCTTTGGGCCGCCTGCCGCTGCGCAGAGTGATGACAATACTGATGACTGGTTTCCTTTCTGCATCAGCCTGCAGAACGGCTATCTGGGCGTAGGACTCGGCTTGTACGGCAAGTGGGGTATACCCTCGCCTGTGCATGCTCTCCAGGGCGGTCAGCCCGCGGGTGGGCGTTTCCATATCTGGTGCACGGGAGGAGATCCGACCACACTCCAGGATGACGGCCAGTACTTCAATTTCTCTGAACTCTATCCGCCTCCGGGCCCCGGAGACAAGTGGGGCGCATTCCAGTTGACGGTTGACTCCTATACCACTGATGCTGATAGCATAGAGCGAGTATGGGCAACCTTTGCGAGAGGCGGGATGTCCGCAATGCTGGGTGACATTCTGGACGGCGATTGGTACATTTGGCCGTACACTCCCAGTACCCTCCCGAACACGATCCTGGCGACATGGTATCCCACTCCTACGGGTGGGGTTTCCCTTATAACCGGAGGCTCGGTGAGCCCGGTGGCCCCCGTTGGGATTCGGTGTGATCTGGAGATCCGGTTGCTGAGAGACACCGTTCGGTTTAAATGGAAGTTTACGAATGAGGACGGCTATGACCACTACGTAGGCTTGCGGGACTACGCCGACGTGGTCACGAACCCCGAGGACGAGGGTACGAGGGATCTTCGCAACGTCGTAAGTGCACCTGGTTATCCGTTGATCGTGGATCAAACGGTAATGGCCGACGATGATTCGACCTCCAAGAGGCGCATTCCTTCTCTCTTGGAATTCTACAATTCGCAGGCTGACCCCTCAGTGGGATTCCGTATAACTATGAAGGAACAGGGGGCCACCCCTCCAGACAGACTGGGGATACATGACTGGCTCCCTATGGCGGGGGACATGTTCACCTACTGGTATGACTTCACCGGCAGAGAGTCTGATCCGTATGTTCACTGGATCTTTCCGACGCCGACGTTGCATCAATACATAGACGACCTTAGTTACGGCACAGTCTGGAGACCTCGGCGGCTGCCTGCCGGCCAGAGTATCACGTTTATCCACTACATCGGTTTGGCGTGCGCCTCGTCGGATTTCACAAAGCCGAATCTTGGATTAAAGGAGGGGGAGTCCGGTCCTCAGTACGTGGCGGCCGTTCAGGGTCCGCGGGTTTTGAACTACTATTCGGATTCCGGCACGGGGGCTCTGGATCCCAACCCCTTCGATATCACCGCCTACATATACAACACGGCAAAGAGCGTCGATTTGCTGAATCCGAGCTTCACCCTCACTCTGCCTTCGGGCCTCACCCTCGATGAATCGGAAGGCGGCAAGTATACGAAGGCGTTCTCCAGGATCAACGCTGATTCGGAATCGAGCGTCTCGTGGAAAGTGAAGCCGGTGAACTATCCTACAGGCATCATGGAGTACTCGGTGTTGTATTCGGCAGCGCCCGTGGGAGGTACTAGTGTCAAGCGAAAGGTGAATATCGCGGCTACAGAGTGGCAGCCGCTATCCGCGGGATGGCAGATGATATCCGTCCCATTCTATGTGACCAACCCAGACCCCGGGTCTTTGCTGGGCCTCGCCGGCGGTGTGTTCTGGGAGTATGATCCTCATGCTCGGCAGTACAAGGCTGTCTCTGAGGTGTTGCCGGGCAAGGCGTATTGGCTGAAGCTAAGTACGGCGCAAAGGACGTCAATGGTCTCAGGGACCTATACCCCGGTTACCTGGGCAGGCACGCAGGGATATAACGTAGACCTCTCCACCGGATGGAATCTGGTGGGGAATCCCTTCCTGTACACGGTTACCCTGGGGGAGGTTACATTCTATAACAGGCAATATGGAGCTATGGACTACGATGAGGCGCTGAGTCGCGGCCTCATCAGCAGTACGGTCTTCTGGTGGGACCCAGCACGCCGGCAATACCGCTGGTCATCAGACCGGTCAGTGCAGCTTAAACCATGGCAAGGCTATTGGATCCGGGCTCTGCAGCCTGAGGTCACAATGACGATAAGTCCTTCTTCTCAGATCGGCGCCGCATTGGGCGGGGTTCCGATCGATGGTGGAGGCGGTCCTCCTTCGGGACCGTAGAAGCCTTGATATTAAGAAAATGTGGTCAACGAGGGGGTATATCCGAATGAAAAAACCAAGAGGGTTATGCATAGCGATCTTGGGACTCATGGCTGCCATGATCGTCTTGTCCGGGCGGCAGGCTTTGGCGGTAGGTACTCTTACCGTCCCTAGCCCTGGCTTCAGCCCAGGGTCCGGTACAGCGAACTCGGTTTTCCGGTTCACAGCGAGGTACGCAGATCAGGGCGACGATCCGCAATGGCCCAGCAGGCTGGATCTTCATATAGCAGGCACAACGATATACTTCCCTGTTGGCGATAGTCATTTCCACAAAGACGGCAACTTCCAGAATGGATATGAGCTCTTCATCTACGTCACCGGCGGCTTGGACATGAGGAACGTGACCGCGGAAGGCATCCCCGGCTACGGGGATGCCGGCATGGCCGGCGGCTTTCTTCCGGATGACCGTGTACACTGGGTCCCGGGTCTTCGTGCAAAGGGCGACGGATCCGCCAATGGCGACTTGAAGTACTGGTGGTATATGGAATGGACGGATCCCGATACGGGAGCGGTGACGCCAAAGGTTGTGCCGGCTACCCCGGCCGCTGCCCCTACGATCTACGATACCTTTGAGTCCACGTACTTCACGACGGTCGATTCATATGGCGGCGTGTACTGGGGAATAGACTACCTCAAGGCATTCCCGGATGGATGGCCCTTCTACCATTGGGTGGATCCACTGGATGTAACGAATCGCACATTGCCCTCGCCGGAGGATCCCACACAGTTCCCGGATGAAGGTTCGACCACCAGCACATACACCTTCCGGGTAACCTACGACAACCGCGTGGGCTTCAACCAGCAGCCTCTGCCATGGATGACCTATTGGAATGACACCTGGAACTATACGACTCTGGAGAGTGGAGTGATGTTATACCTCCGCAATCTCGACTGGGCAAATCTGCCAACCACCTTGGTCTGGGACGGGCAGATGTACGTACCGGAGCAGCAGTACTGGAAATACTTCCATGGTCACCACATGTACAAGGAGAAGGACGAGACTGGCAACTACCATGACTCGACTGTACCGATAGACTATGTCCTTAGGGTTGGGCCGACCACCGGCGGTCTGATCAAGACGAGCAGCGATCATTGGAATACTACGTGGGCGAGCACGTATGAAACCAACCATTATTATGAGGCACTTCCGCCCGGACGATACGAGTATTACTTTGCCTGTTCGGATGACGACTACTCCGCGTGGGCAATTGACAACATGAAGAATACAGTCTGGCCGCAACTGGAGGAGACGCCTCCACTCCCGACGGCGCCTGCGCCGCATGATTTCCTGTTCGACTATGCCGATGGGATCAACTACAAGAGGGCCCTCTCGTTCGACAGTCCGCCAAGCGCCACTACCTGGACAGCTTCGACGCATTATTACCTCGGTGATTTCGTGGTACCCACGGTTACGAATGGCCATAAATACGTTTGTTATGTTGAGGGGACATCCGGAATATCTGAGCCGACGTGGCCACTGCTCTGGGGATGGGGCGTTATAGATAACACAGCCAGATTCTACGATGCGGGCGCCGTACGTCCGGGGAGTTACGTAGACAAACAGACCTATATGCCGGGCGCATGGGCATCCGGGTATCCGTATGACTCATGGGTCGGAGAAAGTACGGAACCTAGCGTCACGCGGTGGTTGGATGGCGTAACCGTCGACTATCAGGCATTCACGTTCCCGGTGGTTAACCCCGGCCTGTTCGAGATCAGCGGCCTGGCAGGCGGTGAGAGATTCCTCGGCACCCTGTCTCCGTACAAGAAAGCCGTGATTCCGTCGGTACCTGGTCAGGATTATTCCGATATGAGGCTCTGGGCGGAGAGCGCGGGCGGTACAGATCACGACGTGTTTACGTTCAAGGTGAATTACTGGCAGTCAGCGGGTATCGCTCCCAGTTACGTCCGCTTGTATGTCAAGAACGGGTGGAATGCCGAGGACGGACAGCCATGGGGATATAGCGTCATGCAGCCCTCGCCAGGCCAGGGCGTAACCGGTAACGAGTATCAAAACGATGTGTACAAGACCGGCGTCTCCTATGAATGCCGATTGTCGTTCCCGAGCTTGGTTCTACTGCAACCAGGCCAATACACGCAGCTCACGAAAGGGCCGCACTGCTACTATTTTGAAGCGGCCGATCAGCAGTGGACGGACGAGCGATACGGCAGGACGGCCACTGTGAAAGCCCACGTGTGCCGCTATCCCAGGCGAATGGATGCCACCGAGTACGACGGCGGCGTCTTCTATGAGACTGTCCTGCCCAACAAGTCGCCTAATCCTGATTTGGGCGATCAGAATACTCCGGTGGACAACGATCTTATCAACGGCCCGTGGATCAACACCAAGCCGGAGCTTGTGAACAACTCATGGAGCGTTTTCCCGAATAGCGGACCAACCGGCACCAACTTCCGGTTCCGAATTACCTATAAGGATGCCGACAACCAGCGGCCTTTCCCAGGCACCGGGACTGTGCCGGGGCTGGATATCATCATTCAGACCGATGACGCTGGTAATACCTACACTGGGAGCATGTACAAAGCCAAGCCCAATCCGGATGACCCCAGTATCCCGGCCGATAACCTTACCCGGCTGTACTCGGATGGGGTGATCTATGAATGGAACACGTCCAGCGCCCCTGGGCTGAGACTGCAGGTTGGCCAGAGGCAGTACAGATTCGCGTTCACCGATAACTGGGGTAGCCCGGTCGAGAACAATGACAATATCGCCGGAGAAACGGTATATGCGCCGGCGAACGGCACCAGCCCGGCCGGCAGCTTCCAAATCACCGACAATACCGCTCCCAGACTCACCAGCGGAAGTGTCATATCGGCTGATGGCACGTCAAATGAGGCTACCATCTGGAATTACAACGTCTGGTATACCGACGCGAACAACCAGCCGCCGTACTACAAACTGGTATACATCGGCCGGCAGGACAACCCGCCGAGCGGTCCCATCGTTTGGGACGGCGGTCATACGATAGAGCAAGTGGATGATCAGGACACTGTATATAACAAGGGTGTTCAGTTCTATTACTCCACCAGGCTGCCAGGCGACAGCACTACGCCAAAGAAGTATTACCACTGCTTTGTGGCATCGGATGGTGTTGATGAGGCATACTACAATGTGTCAACGTCCCCAAGCTCGGGCATGGTATGGAAGCCGCAGATTAGCCTGCCTGGCGCCGAAACGCTGACTTCAACGGCGAATCCGCAGATCTTCAACTTCGTGCATCATCCGCTTGTCACCGATGTGCCGGCAAATGCGGATCTGCTGGTCCAGACAAACTACGCATCGCCTTTGATCTACCACGGCTCGAATCTGGTAAGCAGCACTCTGTACACGATTGACAACGTTGCCGGATCGATCACTCTGACTTTCACGCCTACTCTGCCGATATCCTCACAATATTGGTTCGGCTCGGAGCCGGGGGCCACGGGCCCGCTGGCGGTTGGCGGCAATAACGAGCCTCAGTTGTATGACGGCCAGGTGGCGCCTGCCAAGGGTCAGAGTTCGACCAACTTCGTTTACACCGTGTCCTACAAGGACCTCGATGACCAGCGACCCAACTTCGTAAATGCGATCATTGATGGGAAGACCCTTCCGATGACGAATGCCACGGGAAGCGACACGTACAGGGAAGGGGTCACTTATACCCATTCCATGCATCTTACCAGCGGGAATCACTCCTTCTACTTCGAGGCGTCGGACGGCTCGGCCTTGGCGGTATTTGAGGCCGATCCGAGTACCACAGCGATTGATCCGATACAAGGTCCGTATGTCAACGACCGGCCGACGTTCACGTCGCCGATGATAAATCCTGCGGGGAGCGTGACTACCACTCAGGCGATCACCTACTCGATCACATATCGCGACAATGATAATGAGGCGCCGAATACGGGCTATCCGGTAGTCTACGTGGATAATCCGGATGGAATCGATTGGAATGGAACCGCACTGGCCGTCACTGACAACACCATTAAGAGCAGCAACCCGAGTGAGAACTGGATACCGGACCAGTTCGCCGGTATGCCGGTCCAGATCACACTGGCAGGGACAAGCCAGCGCATTGTATACAAGATCCTGTCGAACACGACTGACACCCTTACTCTGGTGACATCCGACCTGGCCAGCATGGTCCCAGCCGGCAGCGAGTTCACCATAGGCAAGCTGCTGATGAGTAAGCTGGATGAGACGGATCAGGTCTACAGTGACATAGGTGGTGTGATCTACAAGGCCAAAGTGCCGTCTCTCGGTATGGGGACGCACGAGGCGCACTTCAAAGCGGTCACGACGGAACAGATCATGCCAGGTCAGACTGAGGACTATACTCTCAGATACCCGTCAACGGGTGACATGGCCGGCCCTGTCGTTACACAAGACGCACCGCCGGGGAACGTTGCGCCTACCCTGACCAGCGGCGGCTCAACACCTGAGACGGGCACGGCAGGCACACCGTTCCGATTTGCGGTGACTTATACGGACGAGAATGGGGATCCACCCAGCTCGAACGGACAGGTAGTCGGCTACATAAACCTCGTTATCGAAGAGACTCCGGGCGTATGGAAGACATATCCCATGTCCACCAGCGATCCAGCGCCGTTGTATTCGCTCGGCGTCGAGTTTTCCTACACAATGAGCCTGAGTACGGTGGGCGCTCATCAATTCTACTTCGAGGCCTCGGACGGATGGTATATAGTGAGACTGCCGTCGTCAACAAACTTCACGGCCTACATCAGCAGGCCCCCGATACTGACCGGTGGTCTGGTCACACCTACCACGGGGAATTCCGGCCGAGTCTACGAGTATAAGGTGAAATACGCGGATCCGGACGGCAATCTGCCGGCTTCGATCAAGCTGTATATTGACAGCAACGCGCCTGTGGAGATCAGCGTTCCGGTGCCGGGCGCAGACTACACAAATGGTGTCGTGTACTCGTATCCGACGAGCAAGAATGCTCTGACCGTAGGTCCGCATAAATTCTACTTCGAGGCCACCGACGGCTACGGATACGCCTGGTACGACCAGGACGTTCGGGACATGGAGGAAGCCCAGGCGGCAGATCCGAATGCACCGGATCCAGTTAAGAACTCTACCAGCTCGCTTCCTCCCACGCCGATCGTGGAGATCAGTGGGCCTGATGTACATGCCAACACCGCCGGATGGCCGAAGTTGCTCAATGGCAGTGTGACGCCCACTTCGGGTTATGACCTGGATGCCTACACGTACCAGGTCACTTACAAGGATGACCCCGACAATGATGAGCCTGAGTTTGTCGAAGTATACATTGATGGAGCGGGCCTGACGAGTGCGCATAAGATGGAGAAGGTCCTTCCGTCTGATGACTATGCGAGTGGAGTTCAATACGAGTTCGTCACGAATGAGCTTGACGCAGGGACGCACTCCTACTTCTTCAAGGCTTCGGACTGGCTGACAGAGGTGACTACTGCAACGGTGAACGGCGTTCCGGTTGTTGAGGAACGAGGTTCGGCAAACATCACGCTGAATGCCATGACGAATTCCGTGGCAGGCCAGGAGGTAACTGCCGCCGGGTACATCAAGGGCTATGGCAATGTGCCCCTGTCGGTTGACTTGACTCTCGCGGTGACGAAGCCAGGGGGCAGCGCAACAACCAACGTGACTGTGCATTCAGGTGCAGACGGTTACTATCAATACGCCTGGACACCCAAGGTTACCGGCGTGTGGTCGGTGATGGCGTCATGGCCCGGAAACAGCCAGTACAAGGTGAGTAATTCACTCGTCAGGTCATTTACCGTGACAGGTCCGTCAACCACGGTAAGCGGTCTGGATATGATCTCGATACCTCTAACCGGTATCAGCATCTTCCCGGACGGCGTCTTCGGGGCAAATCCGCCATTCGCGCTAGCGAAGTGGCTGCCTGCGAAGAAAGACTACAAGCTGTATTCTCTGCTGCCGGGGATCAGGACCGACTATGACTTCCCTGCAATCGCTACCGGCCAGGGATACTGGATAAAGACGCTGGAATCGAAAGTGATTGCGCCGGCAGGAATACTGGTGGACGATACCCAGGACTACAACATTCCTCTGGGGGCGGGCTGGAATCAGATTGGTTGTCCATTCACCCGTGAAGTGAACTGGAGCGCTCTGAGGGTCAAGTATACCTCGGGCGGGGTGACGAACAACGTCAGTCTGGCAACAGCAGCCGCCAGTGGCTGGATAAAGGACTACGGCTGGATGTATGACAAGGGTACAGGCAACTACAATCTCGTAAGAGCATCCAGCAGCGACACGCTGATACCGTGGAAGGGATACTGGCTGAAAGCCAACGTGAACTGCACATTGGTGATCCCCGGCTTCCGGAGTGTGAGCGGCGATCTCGCCGCATCCAGCATGGAAAAGGAGATACAGAGCGTCCCTATGAGCGCCGCCAAGTGGGAGGTCAGGATCACTGCCCGGAATGGTCAGCTCAAGGATCAGTACAATTACTTCGGCGCAAGCCGGTTAGGTGACGAGCGCATTGAGAGTCCCGGTTGTTTCGAGGGATTCGTGGATCTATACTTCACCGATAGCAAGAACGGGATGTACGCTTCGGATCTCAAAGGCAACCTGTCAGTAGGCGATTCCTGGCAGTTCAATGTGAATACTGACCGGGAAGGCGAGGTCGTGTTGGAATGGAGCGACCTCGAGGATGTGCCCACGAATGTCAAGCTGGTACTCGTGGACCTTGCAGAGAACAAGTCAGTGGTCATCATTCCTGGAGGCTCATACCGGTTCAGGGCAGATGCGGGTGGCGCGAGTAGATCATTCCGCATAGACTACCTGAACAAGTAGTGCTGAAGAAAGAGGCAACTCAGATGCAAACAATGGTCAAGCTGCGAGCGTATAGATATCTAGCCTGGCTGATGATCAGCATAGTGGCAGTGCCGTATCTCTCTGCAGGGGCGTTTGCAGCCCAGAGAGTAGAATCGGTACCCCAGTCCATAGTCGTGTTCCCGCTGGATTCGGGGGCGGGGGTGGGTGATTCGAAGGTTGTGCCGGAGCTGAACTTATTCCTAAGGGATGGGCTCTCCGTCAGCCCGAGATTTCGCGCGGTAGCGTTTTCAGAGCGGCTTCCGGCCGTTCAGCGGCTGGTCTTGCTGCAGCCTGACAAGAAGACGGCCACTCAGGGCCCCTTCGCCGCGGACGAAGCGGCCATTGGCCGAGCGGTAATGCTCGCGAAGGCGATGTCTGCCAACATCCTGATCGTAGGCTCTGTGGACAGGTATGTGTTCAACGGCACAGCGGGAACAGCCGATGTCACCGGGAAGGTCAGGCTTCTCGATGGGAGAGTGGGAAGGGCCATCAGGGATATTCCGTTCGAGGGACATGCCGTGCGGGCCGCAGGTGACACGGGCGTAGGTGAGGCGAAGGTCAGAACGGCCGCCATAGAAGATGCAGGGCGAAAGCTGATCAAAGGGATAACGGGAGACGAGTATCAAGCGCCTCAACCGATCCGAACAATCATAGTGAAATCAGAAAAGTCGAGCAAGAAATCGTGGATTCCGGCATTGATGCTTTCGCTGGGGGTTGGATTACTACTCAGCGGATCCGGTGGTGGAAGCGGCGGGTCGGGAACTGCGCCGGTTACTGATGACACTCCTCCAGCACCGCCGTTTTGATGTATAATAGGGGAGTGTCTAGTCGAGGATGAGCATCTCAAGACAGGAGCGTCGGATATTGAAGCGGTCAAAGGTAATTGGCGTCGGGTTATTGCTTGGTTTTTGCATTTTGCTTATGGGGCAGACGGCGTTCGGGCAGGAATTCCCGACGACAAAGAAGTCACTGATGCTTTTCCCATTGGCAGTGCCTGCCATGCAGCCTGGTCCACAAGCGGATGCCGTAGCCCAGTTTTCCAGGGACTTGTTCTCTCTCGTTGCGGAGGGCGTGGCCGCAAATAGAGCCTACTCGGCAATCAAGTTCCAGCCTCGAATAGCTTCCATTCAACGCGCAGTGAGGGAGCAGAAGTGCGACGAGAAGGAGATCGTGTCAGCGATCGATACGGATCCCGCGGGTGCTGCTCGGGCGCTGAAGTTGGCGAGGTTCACCGGAAGCCAGTTGGCCATTCTAGGCTCCATAGATAAGTATGTGTATGAGGCAGGGAAAAGCGGTCCTGGGCAGCCGGCTGCCCCTGGGAAAGTGGACATGTCGGCGACGCTCCTGCTGATAGATGTGAACAGCGGCAAGGAGCTATACAGGTTCGTTTCCAATGGACAGGCTTCCATGGACGATTCGAATGAGATGACAATCGGTACTGCGGCGACTTACGATTTGGCACAGAAGCTTCTGACGGATATCAACAAGGCCACGCTGGAGGTAGTTGTTGCTGATTCTGCAGAGGAGGATATTGCTGCCCACCCGGTCGTGTTCGTGACCGAGACTCGCAAGTCTGGTAAGGGCTTGCTGCCGGCGATGATAGCGGCGGCCCTGTTGGGGCTTCTCATCGGGGGTAAGTGACAGGCTAGTCAGGAAACGTAGATTATCGGGGCCCGGAGTCTGCCGCATGTGGCAGGCACGGGCCATTTTACTTAGAGATTATGCGCATAAAAGCATTGGTCACCGCAATCGGCCTCCTCGTTTTCTCCATCGCCGGGCCACTCGCAGCAGATCGAGGGGTCGGCAGCATTGACCTGTCATCCAATCCCAGGTCCATTGCGGCGGACGGCAAGAGTCTGGCCACAATCACCGCCGAGGTGAGAGACAAGGACGGAAACCTGGTCCCGGACGGGACTGAGATCCGGTTCACCGCGTCTCTCGGGGTTATCGAAGATGTGGTAACGACATCGGCCGGCACAGCGAGGGCCAAGCTCATCAGCGCCGATATTGCGGGGACCTGCGTCATAACGGCAAGCTGGGTCGAGGGGCAGGCCATCGCTCAGATCAATGTGGACTTCGGTGAGGAAACTGCCGCGATCAAAGGGCCTCAGTACATAGATGTGAATGCCGAGGATTATGTCGCCTACAGCATTGACCACAAGGTACTGGAGGCGCTCGGCAACGTGAAGATACGCTATCGGTCGCTTGAGTTGGAGGCCTACGAGGCGCAGGTGGACCTGGGCAGGGGACGAATCGTCGCCCGGTGGCAGGATCGAGACCATCCGGTGAAGATCAAGACTGCCGACGGGATGATCGAGGGCAATATGTTCTCCTGCGACATCATGGCTTTCCGAGGGCTGCTCCTGTCGGCGAAAACGGGCGCCGTGCAGGTTGTGGATATCTCCAAAGGCCTGCCGAAGATCAGCTCAGAGGAGGCCTTCTATTCGCCAGAGGAGTTTGACATAAAGCACCTCGCCGACAGCGCAATCCTGGTCAAGGCCAAGTCCGCGACCATCTTCCCCAATGATAAGATCCTATTCAAGCGGGCGAATGTGTATCTCGAGACCAAGCGCACGATCTCGCTGCCGAACTACGTCCTCTCGCTGACTGGAATTCCCGAGGACGGGCAGCAGTATGTGGGATACAGCACGGGCGGCCTGACGTTGAACCTGCCCTTCTACTACGCACTCAGCCCCAGATCCAGCGGGGCGCTGCTGGTGCGTCATGGCGAAAGCACGGGGTGGGGGAGTTACGGCCAGAAGCCTGGATGGTTCATAGACCTTCGCGAGAAATACCAGACGGATCGCTCGCAAGGAACCTTCACGCTCAACCGCGTCACGAATAATGACTGGGGCGCGCGCTTCTCGCATTCCCAAAACCTGGCAAAGCAAATGAGCGGCTACATGTACCTCGACTATGCGGCCCATCAATCCGTCTACGGCAATATGACCCTGAACAAGGCGTTCAATGGTTTCAGCACGAGCCTCAACTTGTTCGGCAACAAATACCCATCCGTGGGCACGAGTTCCATCATTGGCAATCTTGTCGTCCAGACCAACTCGAAGCCTGTCGGGAAGAGCGGCCTTCGGTATAACCTTTCAACCAGGTTCAACCGATCCTACACGTATACCAGTGCTCCGGAAGGATATACGGGAACGGATTTTGTGCCGACGACTACCGTAGACAGCAACCAGAGGCTGGAGGGCAACATGTACTCTGCTCCGTGGCATCTGGCCAACAGTCTGTCACTTCGAACCTCTGCCGGCTTCGGTTATGTGTGGGGGAACCCGCAGATTCAGGGGCTTTCAACCCAGGGGACTGCCGTGCTGGACTGGAAACTGGCCAAATACAGCAACTTCCAGTTGAACTACCGGTTTAGCGACAGGCCGAATCTGTACTATACCAGGACGAGCGCAAGTGTAATCAATCCCATTCCCGTGTTCGAGACCAGGAGGCAGACTCTTTCGGCGCTGCTTCGACTCGGCGACGGGGCGAAATGGCGGGCCTCGGTCTATGCGATCAAGGGACTGGACTACAGTTCCCTTAACCTCCTCGGCGACCTCAGCTATCGTTTGAACCGGGATTGGCGACTTGGCTTCCGGTCGTACTACAACGACTTCGGCACTCTCTCGTATAACGACCTGGAGGTCGAGCTGGGGCATATGGTGGGTGACAGAGAACTGATCGCCGTATGGTCGCAATCGCAGAAGAAGATCATGTTTGAGTTGGGCTCCGGCGGATTTTAGAGTATAATACAATTTCAGATTGCAGATTTCAGATTGCAGATTGAAGTTGTATGAGTGAGTACAAGCTAGTAGCAGATTTCGAGCCGAAGGGTGATCAGCCCAAGGCAATAAAGCAATTGTCGGACGGGCTTAACGGAGGCCACCGGTTCCAGACGCTCGTTGGGGTCACGGGGTCGGGCAAGACCTTCACCATGGCGAACGTCATCAAGGAAGTCCGGCGGCCGACCCTGGTGATCGCGCACAACAAGACTCTGGCCGCCCAGCTATGCAGCGAGTTCCGCGAGTTCTTCCCCGAGAATGCGGTCGAGTACTTCGTCAGCTATTACGACTACTACCAGCCCGAAGCGTATATCCCGCAGACCGACACCTTCATCGAGAAGGACTCGTCCATCAACGATGAGATTGACCGCCTCCGCCACTCCGCGACTCAGGCCGTCCTGGAGCGCCGGGACGTCGTGGTGGTCGCGAGCGTTTCGTGCATCTACGGTTTGGGCTCGCCGGCCGAATACCTGAAGACCATGCTCACCCTGGACGTTGGCAAGACCTACGAGCGCGAAGAGATCCTCCATCACCTGATCGGGATGCAATTCAGCCGCAACGACATGGCCCTCCAGCGGGCGACATTCCGCGTGCGGGGCGATGTGCTGGAGGTCCAGCCGGCGGACGAGGAGATCGTGATCAGAGTCGAGTTCTTCGGCGATGAGGTCGAGCGGATAACCATCGTTGACCCGCTCACGGGCGAGATCCAGGAGCGCAAGGATCGGGTCACCATCTTCCCGGGCACTCACTTCGTCACCTCGGCGGACAACATGGAGCGGGCGCTCGTCGAGATCGAGCACGAGCTTGAGGAGCGGATCGAGTACTACAAGCGCCAGAATCGGCTGCTTGAGGCTCAGCGCATCGAGCAGCGCACGAAGTACGACATGGAGATGATGAAGGAGATCGGCTATTGCTCGGGGATCGAGAACTACTCGCGTATCCTCGATGGCCGTCCAGCCGGGACGCCGCCGTTCTGCCTCCTCGACTACTTCCCGGACGACTTCCTCCTATTTATTGACGAGTCTCACCAGACAATCCCTCAGCTCCACGCGATGTTCGCCGGTGACATGTCACGGAAGAATACGCTCGTGGACTTCGGCTTCCGCCTGCCGTCGGCGCTGGACAACCGCCCGCTCAGGTTCGAGGAGTTCCTTGACCGCATCAACCAGGTGGTCTTCGTCTCCGCGACCCCCGGCCCTTATGAGCAGGCGAACAGCGCGCAGATGGTCGAGCAGATCATCCGCCCGACGGGACTCATTGACCCGGAGGTCGAGATTCGCCCACCCGAGGGGCAGATTGACGACCTGATCGAGGAGATCAAACTGCGCACCGACCAGGGCGAGCGAATCCTGGTCACGACGCTCACCAAGAAGATGGCCGAGGACCTCACCGAGTACCTGCTCGACATGGGCATCAAGGTGCAGTACCTCCACTCCGAGGTCCACACGCTCGACAGGAACGAGATCCTCCGCGACCTGAGGCTGGGGGTGTATGACGTGATCGTGGGCATCAACCTCCTCCGCGAGGGGCTCGACCTGCCGGAGGTCTCGCTGGACGCGATCCTGGATGCCGATAAGGAGGGCTTCCTGCGCTCGGAGACGTCGCTCATCCAGACCACCGGCCGGGCGGCGCGCCACCTGCGGGGGAAGGTCATCATGTACGCCCAGGATGTCACCGGCTCGATGCACCGGGCGATTGCCGAGACCAACCGAAGGCGGGGGATTCAGCAGGAGTTCAACGAGCAGCACGGCATCACGCCTGAGTCGGTGGTGAAGGCGGTCAGGGATGTCATCGAGGCCAAGAAAGTCGCCGAGAGCAGGGCCTACTACAACGTCCGCCCCGCCATCGCCGAGGATACCCCCCTTGACCAGATACTCGTCGTCCTGGCCGACCTCGAGCGCGACATGAAGCGCGCAGCGAAAGAGTTGAATTTCGAGCACGCCGCCGAGCTCCGAGACGAAATCCAACGCCTCCGAAAGCTCCTCCCTACACGCAAGTAGGAATTCTCACGAAAGAGACACAGAGGCAGGCTGATGGGCAGACGGAAAGAGGATCAGCGCTGGTTCTGCCAGCTCATCGTATCCCAGTTCCACGTGGCAGACATGTCTCTTCTGCTCACTTTGAGGACGGGCTTGCCCTCGGACAACTCATAGAACACGAAGAAGCCCCCGACCTTCTCCTCATGATCATGGAATAGGCCCTCACAGATGTAAGGCGATATTCTCTTTGGATCGAGAGGAGGGAGATCGACTCCCGTAAGGTCTTCTGGCCAGCGGTCATGTTGCTTATGATAGATGCTAACCTTCTGTGCGATACTAGCACCTCTAGCCTTTGCATGACCGTACCCTGTGTCAACGAAATGCATGAAGATCCTAGCTATCAGATAGAAGGATATGAAGGCTGCCGCTAACCCACCCACAGCCAACCACCAGCCTCGTTTTGAAAGAAAGAGAAGAACCCAGATCAGACTCACGGGCATGACTGATAGAAACAAGAGATCCGTGGGGATCGGCAGAATCCCACTCCCGAGCACCAGGAAGAAAACGATGAAACAATTGACCGCCCACGACACAAGGAAGGCAATCAGGATGATCTTCAGAGTGCTCTTGGTGATCTGTGCCATGAAGTCACCTATGAGCTTCCTTGTGAGAAAAACTGTCCCAGTTCCAATTCAAGGCTATCGAGCGTTTCCTCGCAGTGGAGTACCAGGTCTGACATCTTCCGCCATTTCAGTTCGAATGTATACGCGTGGCGGAAGACATGGCGGAAGTCCAGGTAGTCGCGCAGTCGGCGGCGGAGTTCCTCCGAGATAACGGCAGGTCGGCGGTCTGCAGACTGAGTCATTTGGCGAAGCAGGTTGGAGTGCGAAAACTCACCTGATGGGAACGAATCATCTATCTCCAGGGCGATGCGCTTGAAGATGCTTTCGATGCCGGTATAGAAGGAGTGAAGTATCGCTGCCAGTGCGCTCAACTCGATATCGTTGGGAGCCGAGTGCCGGACCTTCTCCAGCAAAGAGCGATGTGTGTCAAGCAGTCGACGTAGAAGCGTAAGCTCAAGTTCCGCTCTTTCACGAGTCTCAGGCCACACGTACGAGACCGCCCTTCTTGATTATGTACTCGGTGAACGGATTCTCTTCATCCAAATCAACGACGTCAAAGAGGTGGGAGATGGCTTCTCCTACTTTGCTTCTAGTTGGGAAATACTTCTCCGGCGGGAGGCCCCGAATTGCGAAATCAATGTCGGAATCAGGCCTCATCCTGCCGTGCACGGCCGATCCGAAGACATAAACTTCAGTCGCCCCCTCCTCGCGGAGTATCTTTGCCGCTGTGTCTATGTCATTCTTGATCGCAGAGTCCATCGCCTTTCCTCCAGTGCTTGCTTGCATTATAGCATGGTTTTCATCATTTCCCAAGGTTTCCTCCGTGTCCTCTGTGTCTCCGTGGTTTGATCCCGACCCTCATTTGGATTGACGAAAACGCCCTTTCTTGATAGAATATATGTTCGATGAATAGCGAATACATCGTCATAAAAGGTGCGCGGCAGCACAATCTCAAGGATATTGACCTCGAGATCCCCAGGAATAAGATGGTTGTCATTACGGGGATTTCCGGGTCGGGGAAGTCTTCGCTGGCGTTCGACACCATCTATGCGGAGGGGCAGAGGCGCTATGTGGAGTCGCTGAGCGCTTACGCACGGCAGTTCCTCGGTCAGATGGACAAGCCCGATGTGGACTACATCGAGGGCCTGTCGCCTGCAGTCTCCATTGACCAGAAATCCACCACCAAGAACCCCCGATCAACCGTCGGTACGGTGACCGAGATATATGATTACCTCCGCCTCCTCTTCGCTCGAATCGGCAAGCCCCACTGCCCTCAGTGCGGGCGGGAGATCACCCAGCAGACCGTCGAGCAGATGGTTGACGCAGTGATGGCGCTCCCCGAGAATACGAAGTTTCAGGTGCTCGCGCCGGTAGTTCGCGGCCGGAAGGGCGAATATCGCCAGGTGTTCGAGGACATCCGCAAGGAAGGCTACGTGCGGGTGCGGGTTGACGGCCAGAACTACGAGGTCACCGACGACATCCCGATGGACCGGTATAAGCAGCACTGGATTGACGTGGTGGTTGACCGCCTCGTCGTGAAGGTCCCGACGGATCGGGATCCCGACTCTGTCGGGAAAGGCTTTGAGAAACGCCTCGCCGACTCCCTGGAAGCAGCCCTCAAGATGGGCAAGGGCGTTGTAGGGATTGATGTTCTGTCCGACACGTCCGACGGGTCCGACAAGTCCGACTTGCAAGAGGGCGGAATGACCATGATCTTCAGTGAGCAATTCGCCTGCTCGGAATGCGGAATCAGCCTTGAGGAGATCGCCCCGAGGAACTTCTCGTTCAACAGCCCGTATGGCGCATGCCCGGACTGCCACGGACTCGGCACTCACACGGAGCTCGACCCGGCGCGGATTCTCCCGGACTGGGATCTCTCGATTGACGACGGGGCGATCGCGCCTCTATCGAGGACGACCAGCGATTACTTCCGAGGGCTGATTGCGGGGGTAGGGGAGAAGTACGGTTTCACGACCGGCACGGCACTGAGGGACCTTACCGAAGAGCAGAGGGATGCCATCCTGAACGGAGCGGACGGCAAGATCACGGTTACATTCAAGAACCGCTTCGGGCGAATGAGGCGCTTCGACACGACCTACGACGGGATCGTCTCCATCCTCAACGACCGTTATAAGGAAACCACATCGCAGATGGTGCGAGAGGATGTCGAGAAGTACATGGCCACCAAGAACTGCCCGGCCTGCAAGGGCCTCCGCCTGAAGCCCGAGAGCCTGGCAGTAACCATCAACGGTCCCGAAGGATTCGGGATCCAGGACATGAACATCTCCCACGTGAGCGCATTGAGCGTTCAGCAGGCTTACGAGCTTTTCGACAAGATAGTGCTCTCGGAGAGGGACTATACCATCGCCCGGCAGATCATCAAGGAGCTTAAGACGCGACTCGGATTCCTGATGAGCGTCGGGTTGAACTACCTGACGGTTGATCGGACCGCGGCCACTCTCGCGGGCGGCGAGGCTCAGAGGATTCGGCTGGCGACGCAGATCGGCTCGGGGCTCATGGGGGTCATCTACATCCTGGACGAGCCCAGCATCGGCCTACACCAGAAGGACAACAAGAAGCTGATCAGCACGCTCCACAGGCTTCGAGACCTCGGAAATACGGTGATCGTAGTCGAGCATGACCAGGAGACCATCCTGTCGGCCGACCACATCATTGACATGGGCCCTGGGGCAGGGGAGCACGGCGGCAGGATCATCGCCGAGGGGAAGCTGAAGGACATCATCAAGGCGAAGGCATCACTCACCGGCCAGTACCTGTCCGGCAAGAAGGTCATCCAGATTCCGAAGCGCCGCCGAAAGCCGAAGGAGTTCGTCGAGATCAAGGGCGCTCGCCAGCACAATTTGAAGGATATCAACGTCCGATTCCCATTGGGGACGTTCGTGTGCGTCACGGGCGTATCGGGCTCGGGCAAGAGCACGCTCATACAGGAGACGCTCTATCCGCGGCTGATGTACCGGCTTCATGGTACCCACGGGTCCTGGGGCGATCACGATGAGATAGTCGGCGTCGAGAACATTGACAAGGTCATTGACATTGACCAGTCGCCGATCGGGCGAACGCCGAGGTCGAACCCGGCGACGTATACCGGGACATTCGATCAGATCAGGGACCTCTTCGCCAGCACGCCCGATGCGCGAGTGAGGGGCTACACGCCGGGGAGATTCAGCTTCAACGTGAAGGGCGGGCGCTGTGAGGCTTGCCGGGGAGACGGCATCATCAAGATAGAGATGCACTTCCTGCCGGACGTCTATGTGCCGTGCGAGGTCTGCAAGGGCAAGCGGTACAATCGCGAGACCCTGGAGATCAAGTATAAGGGGA
The DNA here is from genome assembly GCA_035686805.1 of Armatimonadota bacterium. Taxonomy (GTDB): domain Bacteria; phylum Armatimonadota; class UBA5829; order DTJY01; family DTJY01; genus DASRZD01. The sequence continues at coordinate 1,464 of DASRZD010000208.1, read as the reverse complement.
AGAGCATCAGCGATGTGCTCAATATGACGGTCGGGACGGCGCTCGAGTTCTTCAAGAACATACCGGCGATCACCCGACGCTTGCAGACAATCCACGACGTGGGGCTCGATTACATCAAGCTCGGGCAGCCGGCGACTACTCTGTCGGGCGGCGAGGCTCAGAGGGTCAAGCTGGCATCTGAGTTGTCCAAGCGCGGCACTGGCCGAACGCTCTACATCCTTGACGAGCCGACGACCGGCCTGCATTTCGCCGACATCGAGAAGCTGCTGGATGTGCTGAATCGCCTCGTGGACGCCGGGAATACGGTGCTGGTGATCGAGCACAACCTCGACGTGGTGAAGATGGCGGATTACATCATTGACCTCGGCCCTGAGGGCGGTGATGAAGGAGGGGAAGTAGTGGCGGTCGGAACGCCCGAGGAGCTTTCCGAGGTCGAGAAGTCGTACACAGGACAGTTCCTGAAGAATACATTGAATGATAGACGAAGCACTCAAGGAGAAACTTAAGCATCTGCCTACTGATCCGGGCGCGTACCTTATGAAGGATGCGCACGGCGAGGTGATCTACGTCGGCAAGGCGGCGTCTCTCCGAAGTCGCGTGCGCTCGTATTTCCAAAAGGGGCAAGCGCATGAGACCAAAGTGCTCATGATGCTGTCCAAGGTCCAGGACGTTGACTGGATAGTCACCGGCAGCGAGGTCGAGGCGCTCATGCTCGAGTGCAACCTCATCAAGAAGCACCACCCCTGGTACAACGTGCGACTTCGGGATGACAAGCACTACCCTTATCTCTGCGTGACTACTTCCGAGCCATTCCCAAGAGTACTCGTCACCCGGCGGGTTAAGGCGGATGGCAATCGCTACTTCGGGCCGTTCGCCGACTCTCAGGCAATGCGCGAGAGCCTTCGGATGATTCGGCGGATCTTCAAGATCCGAAGCTGCAACAAGAAGCTCACCGGCGAGGAGCAGGATCGGCCCTGCCTGAACTTCCACATGGGGCAGTGCGATACGCCTTGCTCAGGGAGGATCGGTCGGGAGGAGTACGCCCAATTGGTCCACGACACCTGCCTCTTCCTCGAAGGACGGCGGGATTCGCTGGTTGACCGCCTGCGCGGCGAGATGATCCAGGCGTCCGATGAACTGGAGTTCGAGCGGGCGGCGCGTCTCAGAGATCAGATCGAGGCGATGACCAAGGTTATCGAGCGGCAGAAGGCCATCAGCGTCGAGCTTGTGGATCAGGATGTGATCGCGATCAGTGTGAACGGGAACTCGGCGGTGGTGCAGCTCCTGTTCGTGCGGTCGGGGAAGCTGGTCGGGGAGGAGCATTTCTTCCTCGATGGAGTGACCGACGAGACTGCTGAGACGGCGCTCGGTGAGTTCATTAAGCAGTACTACCGCGATGCAACCTATATCCCGCGGGAGATACTGGTTTCTCATATTCCGGCCGACTATGAGGTGCTGCGGGAA
>DASRZD010000207.1:0-6827 GCA_035686805.1 Armatimonadota bacterium | reverse complement strand
TCCGGCTGCCGATTGCAGAATGCCGTTATCATCCGTTCTCTGGGAGTCATAGGCTGAGTATATTCAGTGAGCGTTATCGCTGTCAAACACGCGAGGATTTCCACACCCCGCTATCGTACTATAGAAGCATGAGAGGTTTGCTCTGTCTGATCTGTCTACTCATCATAGGGGGCGCTGGAATGGCGATCGAGAAGTTTACCATAAGCAGGGATGACTCGGTATACGAGTGCTTCCCAAGTCTTACACAGCTTAAGAGCGGGAGGATCATCCTTACCTACCGGGAGAGCGATAGTCATCCGGCGAGCAAATATGCACGGGTCATCATCCGAATCAGCGACGACCAGGGCAAGACGTGGTCGGACCGCAAGGTTCTCATCGCGACGGAGCAGACGGATGGCTGCCTCACGAAGTACAATTGCCCGAAGGCCCAGCAGCTCAAGGACGGCCGAGTAATGATAGTCTGCGATGTCTTTGCGATCCCGCCCGGGGAATGCCCCGAGATCAAGCCTCATCAGGAACTCTTCTTTAGCAGTGACAACGGCGACACCTGGTCCAGGCCTCAGCCTATAAATGTGAGCGGCATCATGCCCGACGAGGTCATCGAGCTCGATAATGGCGATTGGCTGCTCGCGACTCAGGCACACGCCGTTCAGTATGTGGTCAGGAGTACGGATCAGGGCAAGACCTGGGGCGAGCCGCTGGTTGTAGCGGCAGAGAAAGGGTATGTTTTCTGCGAGGCGTCCATCGTCAAGATGCCGGGCGGCGAATTGGTATGCTATATGCGCGAGAACCGGGGCATGGGCAGGCCGATCTACAAGTCCATCTCCAAAGATGCCGGCAAGACGTGGGAAGGGCCGTTCGAGACGCTCATGGGTTCAGGCCATCGGCCGGTCGCGCATCTAACCAAGTCGGGCAAGGTGCTCATCACCTACCGCCATCAGCCCGGCGGAACCGGAGTATGGGCGAAGAACACATTCGCGTTCCTGGAATCGGCGGACAGTGCCCTGCAAACAGATCGCTCGAAACAATCGGGCATTGTCCTCCCACTCGATCACGATCGGAATCCCAAGTCGGACGGCGGGTACACGGGTTGGGTGGAGACATCGCCCGGCGAGTTTCTCATGGTCAACTACATCAAGGACGACGCGCCGATGGCATACATACGGGGCTACAGATTCTCGGAGAAGGACTTCTGAAGCTCCTCCTCGCTGATGCTCCCGATGCGAAGGATCTTCGGCGGGGTTTCGGTGACGTCAACGACCGTCGAGGCAACCTTGAGCCGGGTCGGGCCGGCGTCGAGGATGAGCTCGATCTTGCCGTCCAGGTACTCCAGGACTTCCTGTGCCGTAGTCGGTGGTGGCTCGCCGGAGACATTGGCGCTCGGGGCGACGATGGGAGTCCCGCCTGCCTCGATGAGCGCTAAGGCAACCGGATGATCGGGCATTCGAATGCCGATCTTGCCCGTGCCGGCGGCGACGAGTTCGGGAACTCTCGGGCAAGCGGAGAAAACGAGGGTCAATGGGCCCGGCCAGAACTCCTCCATCAGGCGCTCGGCGATCAGCGGAACTTCCGAAACCAGTCTTGGCAAATCGTCTTTGGAGGCGATCTGAACCGGGAGTGGATTGTTCGCCGGGCGGTCCTTGACCTCGAAGACCCGCGCCACCGCCTGCTCGTTGAACACGTCGGCTCCGAGTCCATAGACCGTTTCCGTCGGGAACGCAACCAATCCGCCTTTTCGAATGATCTCCCCTGCCCGCTCGATGGCTTCGGCATTCGCTTCCAGTACGAGAGTCATGGCTTGTCTCCCAGAACAACACGCTCGATGTCCATGAGATCGCGAACAGAGCGGACGTCAACGAAACGACTCTCTGTGAACAGCTTTTTCACCGCCTCGGCCTGCCCCATCCCTACCTCGACGGCGAGGGTTCCGCCGCACTTCAGGTATGCCGGTGACTCGGACCTCAGCCGGCGGTGATAGTCCAGCCCGTCCGGGCCGCCATCCAGCGCCTGACGGGGCTCGTACTTCGATATCTCAGGCGCTAGATTGTCTATCTCGGCGGTCGGAATATAGGGCGGGTTGGAGACGATCAAATCGAACGTGAGGCCGGCGAGCGGCTCAAGCAGATCACCTTTCAGGAAATACGCGTACCGCCCGACCGCGTTTAGTTTTGCGACCTCCAACGCAGCTTTCGAAGACTCGGTACCGTAGACGGTGGCATTTGAAAGCGACCGAGCGATGCTCACCGCCACCGCCCCGCTCCCAAGGCCGATATCGGCAACCAGGGAATGAGTCCTGTCTTTCAGAAGCTCGATGGCAGCGTCCACCAGCGTCTCCGTCTCCTGCCGTGGGATCAGGACTGCGGGCGTGACCTGGAAGGATATCCCATAGAACTCGCGCTCGCCGATGATATATGCCAGCGGCTCTCGATTAGTTCGGCGAGCCACCCATTCCTGAAACTGAGCTGCCGCTTGCGAAGACGGCTGATACTCAGGGTGGGTAAGGAGATCGGTGCGTGATCGGCAGGCGGCTCGCGAGAGGAGGACTTCCGCATCCAGGACCGGGGTATCCACCCCGGCTTCCTTCAACCTCGCAACAGCATCTCTGAGAAGCTGCTCGGCGGTCGACATTTAACCGGCCTCTTCCTTGGTCTTCAACTGCTCGGACTGATCGGCGGAGATGAGATGATCGAGCATTTCCTGGATGTCGCCGTCCATGAAGCTGTTGAGATTGTGGAGGCTGAATCCAATCCGATGATCGGTGATTCGGCCCTGGGGGAAATTGTAGGTGCGTATCTTGTCGCTGCGGTCGCCCGATTTCACCATCGAGCGGCGGGTCTCGCTGATCTGGTCCTGCTGCTCGGCGATCATCTTCTCGAGCAAGTGTGCGCGGAGCATGCGCATGGCCTTTTCCTTGTTCTGAAACTGCGAGCGCTCGTCCTGGCACGTGACCACTATCCCGCTTGGCGTGTGTGTGATTCGAATCGCGGTCTCATTCTTCTGGACGTTCTGCCCACCGGCGGATGACGATCGGTAGGTGTCGATCTCCAGGTCGTCGGGATCGATCTCAACCTCCACTTCCTCGGCCTCGGGCATGACCGCCACGGTCGCCGCCGAGGTATGGATTCGTCCGCCGCTCTCGGTCTCGGGCACTCGCTGCACTCGATGAACGCCGCTTTCGAACTTGAGGTTGCTGTATGCGCTTCGACCGTCTATCGCCAGGATGGCCTCCTTGATGCCTCCGATCCCGGTCTCATTCACACTCATCAGCTCGGTCTTCCAGTTCCTGCGCTCGGCATATCGGGAGTACATGCGGAAAAGCTCGCCCGCAAAGAGAGCGGCTTCCTCGCCGCCGGTGCCCGCGCGAATCTCGATCAGAACGCTCTTCTCGTCGTTGCGGTCTTTGGGGAGGAGCATGATCCTGAGTTGCTCTTCCAGCCTTGACTCCCGCTCCTTGAGGGTCTCGAGCTCCGACTGCGCAAGCTCCCTCATTTCCTCATCGAGATGGTCTTTGAGGATCTCCTCTGTATCGAGCTTCTCCTGATGAACGCGTTTGTAGTCTCGGAATTTGGTGACAAACTCGGTGAGGTCGGAATGAGCTTTGGCGAGGCGTTGGTATTCCTTCTGATCCGACCAAACCGTCGGGTCAGCCAGCTTCTCAGCCAACTCCTCGTATCGTTGCTCGATCTCCTCCAGGCGTTCGAACATTGGGCTCTAACGAGTAATGGGTAATGCGTAACCGAAAAGCCTTACGGATTACTCCTTACGCATTAGCTTCCTCCTTTTCCATGACTGCCCTCAATGCGGTGAGGGCGACTTCCACCTGATCGTCGGACGGCTTGCGGGTCGTCAGCCTCTGCAACAGCAATCCCGGTGAAAGGATGATCTCCAGTATCTTCGAATTCTTATGCTTGCCCGCGAAGCGGATCGTCTCGTATGCGAATCCCGCGATCACCGGCAGCAGCAGAAGCCGGTAGGCAATACGCATGTACCAGGCGTTCTGCCAGCCGAGAAACGAGTAAACGATGATGCTGAAGACCAGCACTATCAGTATGAAGTTCGTCCCGCAGCGCGGATGGATGGTCGTGTAGCGATCGAAGTTTTCGGGCGTGAGATCCAGGCCGGCCTCGAAGGTATTGATCACCTTGTGCTCGGCCCCATGATACTCGAACACGCGCCGGATGTCCTTCATTAGCGAGATCGCGGCGACATACCCCACAAACATCGCAATCCTGATCCCGCCCTCGGCGAGATTCACCCAGAAGATGCTGGCAATGGCCTTCTTCAGCAGCCCGGCGAGCAAGTGCGGGCCGATCATGAAGATGACCACTCCCAGGGCGACTCCCAATATCATCGTCGCGCTGATGGCGATATCGTTGATCGAACTCTTTTCCTTCATGACTTCTTTGCCTTGGCGGCCTCGGTGGCGTCTTCCATGGCAACGTCGGCGGAGAACATGAGCGCCTTGATGCCGAGCACCATCGCGTCAATGAGGGCCAGGGTCCCTCTCAGGAACGGCTTGTTCAGCCATTGGAATCGCCTGAGGAGGGACTCGACCGACTCCACTTGAACCACTATCTCTTTGTTCGCCTTGCGGCAGGCGACGGCATAGTACCGGGGGCTTCTCATCATCACGCCCTCGATGACTGCCTGCCCTCCATACGGCGGTTTTTCTTTCTCACTCATTATGCTTCCCTACTGCTCACTGATTACTGATTACTGATTCGCCCGCAGCTCATCTCGCCTTCCGGGCAGTATCCTTTGGTATCGCAGGTCGGGCCGGCGTTTTTGAACACATTCGGCGCGACCTCTCTGACCTTATCAAGCATCAAACCCGCGAGTTCCCGAATCTCCCACTGAGCCCTCGTGCAGAGCCTCAGCTCGAGGAAGTTGAGCAGGCTGCGGGCGTTCGCCGTCATGATGACCTTCGTCTCGGCGGCGTTCGGCAGGACGTATCGAGCGTCCTCAGCCGCGACCCCATCCTCCAGAAGGGCATTGTACTCGGCCTGGAGATCGTCCATCAGGCCGTTGAACCTCTCCACCGCCTCGGGCCTCTCTTGGATTGACGGCGGGAGCATGAACTCGCACTCGCTCATCTTCACGTAGCGCTGGCTTTGCTGAGAGAACGACGCGATTCGATGCCGCACCAGTTGATGCGAGCACGCCCTCGAAATCCCCTCGATTGCGAAGGTAAATGAGGCATGCTCCAACACAGAAAGGTGCCCAAGTTTCAGCACCTTTCCTATCATCCGCGCGGCGGACTGATCGTCAATCGCCTCACGGATGGCATCTATATCCGAAGCAGAATAGCACAGCCTGCATGCGGCCGCCACTGTTCGCTCCGGGTCTTGAGTGTAACTGATCAAGTCTACACGCAATTACTTCTTCTCGGCAGTTTTCTTGGCCTTCTGCTCTTCTACCTTGCGGTACTTCTGCTTAAACTTCTCTACTCGACCCGCGGTGTCCACGAGTTTCTGCCGTCCGGTGAAGAACGGGTGGCACGCGGCACAAATCTCCAACCTGATCTCAGGAATGGTTGATCGGGTTTCGAACGTATTGCCGCACGCGCACACGACTTTACTCGGGACGTACGTGGGATGGATTCCCTTTTTCAACCGTATCTCTCCTTTGCATGAATTCGTCGGAACCGAGTTATTATACCACAGCAGACGCGTTTCGACAATACGTGGAAAGAGGCTCAACAAGGATTGATGATTCAGCGAAGGGTCACCTGCTTCGCCGCCGTAGGAGCAAGATGCCGGATAACCCGCCGGCAAGGATTAGGATGCTTCCCGGCTCGGGGACGGGGGTCCAAAGGGTCGCGTGAATGCTGCCGTCGCTCAGCCAGGAGTAGCCTGCAATGTATCCGTTCGAGCTGACGGCGTTCGCGCAACTGTATGTACCGCCCAGGGTGCCGAGGTCGAGCATGCCGGAGGATGCAGTCCAGACGAAGGCATGAGTCACGCCTCCCACCACTTGCCCGGCATTGTTGATGGCATAGGCCTTGCCATTCCAGCCGAATGGGAAGGTCGCGCCCGTGCCCTGTGTCCAAATAAAGCCCCCGTTGGAGCCCCAGCCGACGACCTTGCCGGAATCGTTGATTCCCTCACCCCAGCTAATGGACCCCGGGATGCCCAGGTCCACCATGCCCGTCGAGGGCTTGTATAGAAAGGCATGTGGGCCTCCGGTGGAGAGGTAGGAATACCCGACCACGTGGCCAGAGGCGTTTACAGATTTCCCACAGGCCGAACTGGCGCCAAGATCGCCCAGATTTGCCATTCCGCCTCCTGGTGTATAGAGAAAGGCAGGGGTATTGGACGAACTGGGGACGGACGCATATCCTGTCACCTGACCTGCGCCGTTCATTCCATACGCACGGCTGGTATAGCCGCCGAGGGTCCCAAGGTCGGTGTTACCTACGCCTGGCGTATAGAAGAAAGCATGCTGCTGCGAACCCACGCCAGTCTGTGCCCATCCTGAGATCTGGCCCGCATCGTTTATCGCGTGGGCCTCACTGAGGTTACCGCCCAGCGTGCCCAGGTCGGTCATGCAAGCTCCCGGTGTATAGAGAAAAGCATGATAATCACCCGTGCTTAAGCGAGACATGCCAACTACCTGGCCAAGACTATTGACCCCATAAGCTCTGCTTTCCGGTCCTCCGAGTGTCCCCAGATCGGTCATAACATACTGCTGCACGGCGCACGCCGGCACCGATGCCAACAATAGCGCCGTTAGTATTGTCAACGCATGCCATCTTCGGTTTGTCATCCGGATCACTCCCTATTGCCTGCTCTGCAAGAAATGTGCCAGGCGGTTATTCTATGACGTAG
>DASRZD010000206.1:0-2163 GCA_035686805.1 Armatimonadota bacterium | reverse complement strand
GGATGCTTTGATCTTCTTGGAGTCCGCAGAACGAATGGTGAGCGAGGGCAGGAACGGATCCGCCAGCTCAACCATGAATACCTTCGTGACCACTGCCCCGTCTGATAGCCTGAGTTCGCCGATGACCGGGAAGTTCTTCGGCCGATATGTGCTTCTGGCGGGCGCACGAATGGTGAACATGCCCTCCACCGACTTTCCCGGGCCGATCTCCTTGAAGTCCATCAGGCCGTGAACGGTCCACTCGTCCGGCGGAATGATCTTCACCGTGCCGCCGCCGTTCACCTTCTGCGACAGATTGGTTACGTTGCAGTCTACCTTGAAGTCCCTGCCGGCGAATATCTTGAAGTCGGCATTGGGATTGACCGCCTTGTACTCCATCTTGCAGGTGAAATCCAGCCCCGGCTTGTCCGACATAGCATTGGCGACGTCGGACGGCAGCATGGCATTGGCGTGCAGGGTGTTAAGCGCCAGTATGAGGAGAATGATGTAGCGCATTGGCAAAACTCCTAGAGTGACTTCATACGTTCGTTGATCTCAGCAAGCAGCTTCTCGTGGAGCACAGGGTTCGATGCTGCCACGCACGAGCGAATATTGGTCTCAGACGTATCGAGCAGGGGCACATCCCCCAGCGAGTTGCCGTATGCATCCGTCACGCGGCAGCCTGCTGCCTCGGCGATCAATACCGCCGCCGCGATGTCGTAAGGGAAAAGTCCTATCACCGTTCCGAGGCCCGACTCGATGAAAGCCTTCTGCAGTTCCGGGTGATCGCGAAGTATGCGGTTGCTCACATCCACCACGGCATCGAACTGGCCGGTGACCAGCCTGGTCAACGAGAAGGCGATACTGTTGATGATGAAAACTCCGCCCCTGAGCGACGACCGATCCACCATCGGCCCGATGACTTTGGCAACATACTCCATCGGCCTCCCAGCGATGTCGAAGCTCCATGACATCTTGTCGAGGTCGCTGGTGAGCGTCAGGCGAACGGGCTGGTCAGATCCTTCATGGCGAATCTGGGCATTGCCGTTTCTGCGTGCGGTGAAGAGCCGATCCTCTTTAAGCTCCAGGATGCACCCGAAGGTCACGTCGGACAAACAGGCTACCTTGGAATAGGGAGAAAGGGCAATAGAGACGACCGCCCCTTCCAGGCCGACCATGGCAGGCCGAGTGCCGTCAATGGGGTCAATCACGAGAAGGTAGTCCGGGCGGGCGCATTCCACCAGCCCGTGCTCTTCGGTATAGTAGGCGACCGGCAGATCGTGATGGGCGATGAACTCTGCAACCGCCTTCTCCGCGACCTCGTCAATGGCGAAGGACTCATCGCCGCTGGATGCCTTGCCCGTCACCTCTTTCGACGCAGCCTTGCCCAGGTGCGGCCTCACAGCCCGCCGGATCGCGTATGCCAGATCAACTACCGCCCGCTCGATGTCCATACCGCGAGTCAGTATACGTTTGTCACTCATCCACTGTCAAGGCAACGACGAAAAAGGGGCTGGAGTCTATTCTCCAGCCCCTTCGTGCTTCAGATCATGTTCGGCATCATCAATTGTATATTGCTACGTCGCTGTCGTTTCTCGGCTTCAGGAGTCGGACGTATCCGGAACCGGTATCGTAAAGGGTACAGATTCCTGTGATAACCACATGCTTGCCCTGTATAGGCGGATTCAGCAGCGTGGTAGCATCAACTCTGACTCCAGTATGGCTCGTCCCATCGTCGAGAGTCGTGCCGTCATCAACGTAGACATAACCGGTTTGGTTATCAGTCACCGTGCCGGCGATGGTTACCAGCAGGCCGATGTTGTTCAGACTCACGCTCTCGGGAACGCCGGGATTAAGGCCGCTGGTCGCGCCGCCGAGTGTCCCGGTCAACATGAATAACGGGTCAATCACGGTCCCGGTCAGGCCTTCGATGACCTTGCAGTTTATGAGTGCTCGTTCTCCGTCCATCAGTCCCAGCCTGCCGTAGACTTCCACCTCGGTGCCGGGGACTATGGCGCTGGCATACTCGACGCATATGGCGGAGAACCGATCGTCCTCTTCTACGTAGAGCCGGTCGTCAAAGTTGGCGGTGACTGTCCGAGCATCAAGGTGCACGGGGTAGTTGTTCGCGCAGGCCTTCGCGTCGCTGATCTTAGCCATCGGCGCCGCCACCGTCACTCCGCT
>DASRZD010000205.1:0-8876 GCA_035686805.1 Armatimonadota bacterium | reverse complement strand
AACTTGAAGACCGCCATCTGGGTATCCGGCGTGGTCCGATCATCATCCTCGCCGCTCATGATCTTGCCGCCGACTGACGATACTTCCAGTGGATGCATGTCACCCATTGCCTGGAGGATGATATCAATCATGTGGACGCCCCAATCGCCCGCAAGGCCGGTACCGAAGTCATAATAAAGCCTCCACCAGCGGGGATGAATGTTGTCATGGTAAGCAACCTTCGGGCCCGGTCCGCACCAGAAATCCCAGTCGAGGTTTGCGGGCGGGTCTTTGATTGGATTCTGACCCAACCCGCGGATGCTCGATATCCAGGCCCGGCATATGCGAACTTCGCCTGCGCCGCCCGAGCGGATGAAATCCATCGCATCGCGGAATTTCGCTCTGCTCCGCTGCCAGGTGTTGATCTGGACTACCCGCTTGTGGTATTTTGCGGCCCCGACCATCATCTGGCCTTCGTAGACATCGTGGGAGATCGGCTTCTCGCAGAAGATGTCCTTGCCCGCCTCACAGGCCATGATGAACGGCAGCGCATGCCAGTGGTCCGGCGTGGCGATCATGACCGCGTCCACATCGTTCATATCCAGGACTTCTCGAAAGTCCTTATGAGTGCTCGGCATGTGATGCTGGGCCTTCATGACTGCGCCGGCAGCCCTGGACAGGTTCTTGGAATCAACGTCGCAAACGGCGACGACCTCCACGTCCGGCTGTTTCATGAAGGCATTCATGTTACCCGTGCCCATGCCGCCGACGCCTATACAGCCGATACGGATCTTATCGTTTGGTGATACCGCCATCATTCCTCCTCATTCCGCAGTCAGACGTTCCACTTGTAATAGGGCAGTTTCCAGGGCTTGCGGTAGTCGCGGCGAAAGGCCCTGGCTTCCATGGCCTTCTTATCGCCGACGATGACGCCCTTCTCGCCGTCCCAAGTGATGCTCCTGCCGATCTGCTGCGACACATTGGTCAGATGACAGCAGGCGGTGGTGTAGTAGACTGACTCCACGTCCGCGACGCACTTCTCTCGGGTCTTCAGGTTCTTCAGGAACTCGCCCATGTGGTCCGCATTAGACCAGCGATCCGGTCGGTCGCCGCCCTGGTTGACGCCTGCAGCCTCGGGTCCCGCATGATCACCGTACGGACTCCACTTGATGCCGCTCCTATCCACGATCATCTTGCCGTTCTCGCCGATGAACTCAGATCCATGTCCGCCTCCGCCATCGAGACCCTCGCCTCCCACATGGATTTCCCACTGCATAACCCAGTCGGGGAACTTGACGGCCGATATCATGGTGTCGGGGGTATCCCGGTCGTCATCCGCGGCGCAGCGGAGCTTGCCGCCTACCGATGAGACTTCCAGAGGATGCTTCACGTTCATGCCGAGCATGACGATATCAATCATGTGCACGCCCCAGTCGCCGCTCATGCCCGTTCCATAGTCATAGTAGAGCCGCCACATGCCCGGGTGATAGGTATCGTGATACGGCGGCTTCGGGGCCGGCCCGCACCAGAAATCCCAATCCAGATTGGCCGGCGGATCCTTGATGGGGTTCTTGCCCAAGCCTGCCGGCCCGCAGACCCACGCGCGGCAAACTGCAATCTTGCCCATCTTGCCCGACTTGGCGAAATCAATCGCCTGCTGGAAGAACCCCACGCTCCGCTGCCAGACGTTGATCTGGGAGACTCGGTTGTAACGCTTCGCCGCCCCAACCATCATCTGGCCTTCATATACGTCGTGGGAAATCGGCTTCTCGCAGAAGACGTCCTTCCCTGCCTCGCATGCCATGATGAAGGGCAGCGCGTGCCAGTGGTCCGGCGTGCCGATCATCACGGCGTCAACATCCTTCATATCGAGGACTTCACGGAAATCCTTGACGGCTTTTGGGAGCCTGCCGTACTTCTTCTCGACCAGCGATGCGGCCCTTTTCAGGTTATTCGAATCCACGTCGCACACGGCGACGACCTCAACCTCCGGGTGGTCCATGAACGCATTCATGTTGCCGGTGCCCATCCCGCCAAGGCCAATGGCGCCCATGACGATCTTGTCATTGGCCGAAACGGGCTTCGTCTGGCCGTAAGTCGGGGTCGCCAGGGCACTCGCGACCGTCATCCCGAGGCCTACTCCCAGCGCGGCTTTTCCGCTCGATTCCAGAAACTCTCTTCGATTCATGCGATTTGTCACTTATTTATCAACCTCCGAGTGATCGTTCATTTCTACTATGAAGAGGTTTTAATCACGGGTATCTGCTATTCCTTCTTCGCTGAAGGATAAAGCCTGTGATACGGCCAACATGGAAGCGATACTTCTGAGGGAGGGTCGCATGAAACACATTGTTCGGGCATTGATAATCGTTGTGCTCGCCGCCTCGAGCGCGAGCGCTGCCCTGCCTTATGGCAATAGCAGCGAAACCACATTGAGCGTCTTTATGGTCAAGGATACTCAGTCGGACAATTCCGGCTTCGGAGCCGCCCTTTCGAGGCTCGACCAAGGCATGACAGACCTCTCGTACATGGATATCGATAAGTTCACGCTTGCGCAGCTATCAAAGCTCTCGCCGAAGCAGCTCGGCCCGTATAATGCGTACTTCGGGTTTGCCGTTGCCTTTGCGACCCCCGATGATATGGTCATTCCGGATGAGCCGCAGGGCTGGTACAGCGGCCTGGAACTGATATTGGGGAAGGTGGAGCTCTCGTACGGCCTATCCCTGGAGCTGCGTGCGAGCAGCCTGTCACACGATTTCGATCCGATAGCCTGGCTATCCGACCCGGACCTTTTCATCCTTGGCGGGGGGCTGTCCTACAAGTTCTGACGCCTCAGCGCTTGCTGGGCTTCACAGAGAGATGCAGCGATTTCGCCCCAAGGGTGAAGGGCATCTGATGCTTGCCGTCGGACCCGGCGGTGAAGACCATGGAAAGCTTGTTATTCTCCCAGGCGCTGTAGATCATCTTGGGCTTCAGCCCGAATATGGCGGTAATCTTCCCCTTGCCCGAGATAGTGCAGTCCAGGCCGCCGTCGGGCAATGGCTTGCATGCCCACGAGACGTCCTTGCCGCCCGAAACCCCGAAGCTGCCCATCTTGTGCAATACCTGGACGCCATAGGGCTGGATGCTGAAATCCTTCAGCCGAATGCTCCCATCCGCATTGCAGACGGTTGTCGCCCCGTCGAAGATCGCCCCCGGAAAGCTCTTGTCCCGCAACGGGATCCCGCGATTGGCGGGAAAATCCAGGACAACATCCGTGCCCTTGCCGAATCGCTCCTTGACGAGGATGGTCGAGGTGTCACTCGCAATATAGACCCCCAGGTTGTCGGCGGCGATCACCGGCGGCTCGATGCCGGCGGTCGTCAGGATGGCGGAATAGAGGGGAGTAAGCGTATCGTAGGGGCTCTGTTCCTTTTCCATGCCCCACATGGCGTTATAGGCCATGCCCAGATAGAAGCCGCAGGTATAGACCAGGTTCCCGTTCACAATGTTTCGCGCAATGATAGCCGGCCCGTCCTCGCCAAGCTCCAGGACCTTGTCCACGCCAGCCGGCAGTGAGTCGAAGCAGCCGATCTCCGCCCCATCGGGGAACTCCAGGCTAAGCTCATCACCCCTCGCCGAACTCCCGAAGAATCGCGCGTAGCGGAGCTTCACGATGCCTGATTCCTTCATCCGTCGGGTGAATCCGCTTGTGCCTGTTAGCCGCTGGAACGCCGGATGGATGGCAGTCGCCTTCATGGGGTTGAAGTAGGAATCCTGCTCCTGATAGAGTCCCAGGCAGAGCCCTCGCTGGCCGGCGAACCTCGGGTCGGCGATCCAGTCTTGGAGTATCTGCCAGGTTCGGCTGCTGAGGAGCTGGTTCTGCGCCGGCACGAATATGAAGTCATACCGATTTATGTTTATCTTGCCCGCCTCGAAGTCCCCGGCGACGACATCGGAATCCGGGAGAATATCGAACGGTACGTGAAGCTGGTAGAGGACGCTCGCCAGATATCGGGCGTTGCCGAAATCATAGCCCGCGCTCATGCCAAGGGCGGCCGCCTTGTTTCGCAGGATGAGCACCTTGGCATCCGGGCGATTGAACGGCGTATTCTGGATTGCCGCCAGGAAGTCGCCAAGCCGATTGAGGGTCGCCTCATCGTATTCCGCCGGCTTGTCGAACGTCCTGCCCGCGATAAGGTTCCAATCATAGCTCTGGAAAAGCGCTCCGCCGCCACCGACGATATCCGTCAGCCACCAGGGGTAGTACGTCGCCAGGCCCTCGCGCGTCTTGCCCCCCATCCCCTCGCCACACGCAAAGCCCTTCGGGTATGCGCCGGACGCACCGATGTACGGCCCATAGGAGGCGACATTCTGGACATACTCCCGGCACGACGCCCATTGAGGGACTTCCGACGGCTCGAAATCCTTGTCGTGCTGCCCAACACCGATCAGGTCGAACCTCAGTCGGGCGCGATCGAAGCACTCGTAGAAATGCCATGGCGGGTTGAAATCAGAGGGATTGCAGTAGAAAAGTATGTGGTTGGGGTCAGCCGACCGGAATGCGCTCGACAGCGCGTTCAGCCGAGAGACGAGCATCTGCTCCTTCATTTCGAGGAAGTCAATCCACTCCGGATCCTTCAGCAGGTTCTGCTGATACGTGGGCATGTCGATCAGCGTGGCGCCGGGGTTGTCAACCGGACGGCAGTAGTCGAGAATGGGCAAAGTCACTTCATCCCAGTTCAGCCACTTGAACTGATCCTTGACGAACGGGTATCTCGGCTGGAGGACGACCCTGCCCTGGATGGTCTCCTTTCTCCAAAGCGCACGGCTGGAGTAATCATAGCCATAGCCCCACGTGCGCCGGAGATTCGAGACCGAGCCGTATTTCCGGCTGAGGCTGCGCTGGAACTGCCGGAGCATCTGAGGCTCGTCCAGGCAGTGATCGAAGACCAGGTCCTCCTCGCCCACCATCACGGCCACGATGACCGTCCGCTTGCTGAAGTAGTTCAGGATCTTGGCGTATGCCTCATTCGTCGCATCCCAAAGCTCGCCATAGAGGAGGATCTTCCCCCGATACTCCGGCGGCACGACCTCCGGGTGCAGTCCCCAGTAGTATGACGGCTCGATGTTCACGTAAAGCCCATGAGCCTGCGCCCGGTCGAGAAAATAGTCGTAGACCTGATAGATGTATTTGAAATAAGGGAGTCCATGGCCTTTCGGCTGCTTCGCGCATTCCTTCCACTCGCCGTCGGGGGTGAGAAGCTCGCTCCAGTTCCAGAACCTCGGCTGGACGTTGATGCCGGCCTTCTTCATGCGGGCGAAGTCTTTTTCCACCAGGTCATAATCGAAGTCAGGGATATTGAGAATCCATCCGCCGTCTGCTTTCGGCTGGCTGTAGATGGTGAAGAACGGCCGGATGACCTTGCCCTCATATTCGAGCAAGCCGGTCTTCGGATTGAGCTTGAAGCTGTAGAGCTGGGCGTACTCGGGGCGGACGTATTCTTCCTTGTACTCGGAGAACATCGGTTTGGGCGGATTGGCCTTGACAGCTTCCACCATCTTCTGGCGTCGCTGGACGAGCTTCTCCCGGAGGGTCTCCCAGCTTTCCTTGACCACCGGCCCCCATGGCTGGCAGGGATACTTCCCCAGCGACTTCGCCCGGCCCCATTCCCCGCTGGTGAAGGCGTGCTCGGTGCACAGCCAGGAGTCGTCCGAGACCGTCACGGACTCAGACCCATCCTTGAAATGGATGACTAGCTTGCATATCACGCCGGCGGCCCCACCTGTGTTCGCAGCCCTGATGACTATGGTTGTGCTGTCAGGAGCAGGAGGCGTGGGGATCTCGTACTTACCGGGTTTCTGCCAATCAGCTCCTGAGCCTGTGACCTCGTTGTATGCCTGAAGCTCATAGGAGTCATCGGCCGTGATGAGGATATCAATCTTCTCGATCGGCTTATCGAATACCAGATCCTTCATGAACCAGGCGGTCATGACACCCTCGCTCGGGTGCCAGATCCACTGGGCGCCGTTGAAGTCGAGGGTGCTCTGGCAGAGTGCGCCCGAAGCAATAATCGCCAGTAAAATGAGGATTCGTGCGGCAGTTCTCATGTCCATGCTAATCGTTCATACGTTCAACATGAGGGTCGGGTTTTCCTTTCTAGGGGCTAGAGGATAGTGGCTAGAGGAAAGAAAGGATCAGGCAGAGAAAGCAGGGCTGGAGGAATATCATGCAAGACACGGGCAACCAATCCTTCCGATATGCTGGTTTCTGGCTTAGGTTCGTGGCGTGGATCATTGATGGTGTTATTATGCTGATTCCTGGAGGGATGACAGGTGCCTGCGGCGGGTTTGTCGTGGGCAGTCTATAGGAGAGCGGACATCAAGCAGTCTGTCCATCGCATTTGCAACTGTGGGCTATTTCGCCAGTATTGCCGCCATTTGGCTGTATTGCACCCTGATGGAAAGCTCTTCCAGACAGGCGACCCTTGGCAAGATGGCTCTTGGGATCATAGTGACCGACATGAATGGCCACCGGGTCTCATGGGGTCGAGCGAATGCCAGGTATTGGAGCCATATAGTATCGAACATGATCCTCATGATTGGCTACATCATGACGGGGTTTACCGAGAAGAAGCAGGCCCTCCATGACATGATCGCCGGCACGCTCGTGCTGAAGGGATAGATCAGCCGATCGCCCGGATGAAGTCATCCACATCGAAGACAAACCCGAATTCGAGGGCGACTCGCCAGAGGGCTTCTTCCTTGTGAAGCTCCTTGCGGGCGGTCTCCTTGTTCTCGACCGCCGTCACTGCCTGGCGAAGCGCCGAGCACATGATCCCCCGCCGGGACATGTCCAGCATCCCACCCGGCGACATGAGCAGGCACCAGTTGATGGCAAACCCGGCGTAGATCAGGTGGTTCACACCGGCGTCCTTGCAGACGGCGAATAGCTGCTCAGCATCCTCGGCGACCGGCTCATTCCCCAGGGGCTTCGCCTCTGGAGGGAATCCCAGGTTCTTAAACCCACGGGCGACATCGGCTTCATTGTGCTTGCCGACGAAGACGTGCTCCGACCGAAACTGATTGAGCTTCTGGTGAATGGGATCACTCTTGGCCCGCTCCAGGGGCTTGGGAGGAGAACCTGCGAGTTCAACTGCCCGCTTGTATCCGGGCAATTCGTCATAGTAATCGCCCCCGCCCACGACGTGAAACAGCTTGAAATGTGAGCCCCTGACCGCCTTGAGCAGCCTGGGGAAGACGGTTCGGCAGATCTTGTCGGCCCTGGGGATGTACTCGACCGCCCGATGCCAGCCGGGGTACTCCTCCCTCGTGCCCATGTCCCACGCATGCATCACGACGACGGCGGTGTGCTCCCATGAAATCTCTATCTCGGACTTCTTCCATCCGCTGTACCCCTCGCCAGGGACATCCAGCCTTGGGTCGGCATCGAACTGCTGATAATAGCTCGCCGGAAGCCTGATCTCGTCAGCCATCTCTCCATCTCCTATCAGCGGAAGGGCCATCATCCCCGCCGCGGTCTTAAGAAACTCGCGCCTACTCGGTGTCATGTCCTGTTCCTATCGGCGACTTGCCGGACGATCTTTGCCGCCAACTCGCAGTGCTCCGGCTGGTACTTCTCGCAGAAGGTTGACCAGCGGATGAATGTCTGTAGGAACTCCCACGCATTCGGGCAGGCCTCTGCCCCATACCGATATTCCCTCGACGCAGGCGGCATCGAGTACGGATACCGCTTCTCCCGCGCCCACTGGTCCAGGAACGTCAACGCCGCCGGCATGAGGTAGTACTTGCCCGTGCCCGCACCGGGGATTCCCGCCTCGGAGAGCTGGCGGGCGAACTCCTCCGCGTCGCACTTGTCCCGACAGTCCGGGATGCTCGCTCCGGCGGCAAAAGCCGACGGGTCAATGCTCAGCCCGAACATCCAGCACGAGTAGACGTTCACGTAGTTGGGGATCGGCAGCGGCGTGATCCCCGGAATCTCGCCGATCAGCCTGCTCATCAGACGGACCATCCTGTCCCGATGCGCCACCTGCTCCCGGATGATCTCGAGCTGCCCCAGGCAGATCGCCGCCGTGCCCTGGGTCATGCGGTAGGCGTACCCGGGGACGGTGTGCTTCCGCCCGAAGCCGGCCTCCATCTCCGAACCCCTGCTCTGGCCGACGAACCTCATCCGCTCGGCGAGATCATCATCGTTCGTGATGATGCACCCGCCGGTGTCCGATCCCATCGTCTTCTCGCAGTCGAAGGAGAATGCGCCCGCAGTCGAGAGCGTCCCGGGCAAGCGCCCCTTGTACTCGCCGAAGACCGCCTGGCAGACGTCCTCATAGACGATCAGGCCATGCTTCCTTGCCAACTCGTTGATCGGATCCATATCGCAGATGAGGCCGGTCTTGTGAACGACCAGGATCGCACTCGTCCGATCTGTAATGAGCGGCTCGATGGTGCGTGCGCTCAGGTTAACAGTGCCGGGTTCCGTATCCGCGAAGACGGGGATGTAGTTCTCGCGGATGAGGCCCTGGACCGTCCCGAAGTCGGTGACCGGGCTGACGATGATCTCGTCGCCGGCCTCGAAGTCGAAGGCCGCCGCCAATACCGCGAGCGCAGGAGTGCATCCGGGAGTGGCGATGCAGTGCCGGACGCCCATCTCCTTGGCGAAGGCTCGCTCGAATCGCTCGACCATGTTACTGGTCAGGCCGCTCTCCACGACCTCCTGCAAGTACTTTGCGCAGTTCGGCCCCATGATCCTCGGGAATGGGTTCGGCAGCTTCCCAGTCAAGCCCGCGAATGCCTCCGCTCCGTACTTAGCGCGTTCCTTTGTCATCGTCCTACCCCCTTCGGTAGAGTATGGGAGTCTGGGAGTTTGGGGGTATGGGGTAAGACTCCCACACGCCCAGACG
>DASRZD010000204.1:0-5359 GCA_035686805.1 Armatimonadota bacterium | reverse complement strand
CGTTTGGAGAGGCGGAGAGGCGGATCAACTCGGTTCTGAAATACACGCAGATGGGCAAAGAAGAGAAATTGCCCAGCTTTATGAACGACGCGGTGAACCAGCAGCGCGAAGAGCGGTTGATCAAGGCGATACTGCGTCCGTACCTGGACACAGAGTCCGCCGCCTACCCCGATGTCTACGACGAAGCCAACGACCTGATGAAGGTGATGTACGGCGAAGACCTGCCCGAGGAGTACCTGTTCACCACCGACGAACTTGACACCCTTAAAGCGAAGGCGCAAAAGAGACGGGACGCAGAAGCCGCCGACGTCAAGGCACAGCAACAGGAAATAGCCACTCAGGTAGAGCGTCAGATCCGCGGCTGGACGAGAGACGGCCTGACCAAGGTGCCCGGCACTGACACGCTCATTCTGGATGTCATAGACGAGGCAGACTATCTGTCTCCAGCCCTTCAGGACACCCTGGCGAATGGCCAGCAGGCCATCATTGATGGGGGCAAGAAGAAGGGGACTCCCGACGATGAGACACGATGGACGGCCCGCAACCAAGTACTGGCTCAGATTGGCACTAGCCTCGAGGCTGCGGAGAAGATGCTCAACGAAAAGGTGGCGGCTGGTGAGCTTACCTTTGCCGACGCCAAGGAACTCGACAAGACGCTGCACGACACCGACATATCCACCAAGGCGCCACGATACATCTCTGACCTCGAGACGACGTTCGACGCTGTTCGGAATTTAGAGGTTATGAAAATAGAGAGTCACCCTGCATGGAAAGGAACTTCTCAGAAAGCTCTTGCCGAACAAAAGAAACTCGCAGCGGACTTAGTGACCATTGATGTGATTCACAATAAAACCAAGGCCGGCTTCTATAAATGGTTAACGGATAACCCTGGCGCTACCGAGACAGAGGTCTTTGAGAAACAACGGATCACGCTGAATCCCGTGGTGCAAGACGCGGTGCGGGATCTGGTGACGTACAGTCATAGCCCAACATTTACTGGAACGGGCGCCTTAGGAGGAAGCTGGGGCAAGTGGGCAACTCCCCCTGAAGGTTCCAAGGCAAGCGCTCCCAAAAGAGACCGGACGGACGTGCCTCCGCAAGTGCCGGATGATGCCGTCAAATGGTTTAGAGCCCTGAATCTCGAGGAACAGACAATGGTGCGGAACAGGTTGGCGACGATGAGTTGGGAAGACTTCAAAGCGGAGTTCATAGACGAATGAAACTTAACATAGAGAAACTGCGAGCCGATCCTCTCTCACAGGTTGCTGCTCCAAACGAGCCTCCCGAGCCGACGCCGGTCCCCGGTCCCTACGGCGGGACGTTGAACGTGGCGAGGTTGCAGGCGCAGGGATACGGGCCTCCGGAAGAGGACGCATGGGAGCGATATCTCCAGGGGGGGTCGTTCCGACCGTATATTGCAACTCCGTTGCAGCCCCACTACGACAAGCTAATGAGCCGTATTGAGAATCCGGAGGACTTTGAAGCGAATATGGCGGCGACGGCATACATGTCGGAACTGCTGCGCCTCAATCCGGATACCGTAGAGAAAATGCTCGAGCCCCTCGGAGAGGAGTTTTTTCGGGCACCTGTCAAGCCCAGTCAGATCGTGGCCAACGCCATTCAGGATGAGGAGTTCATCGACGATTACATCCGCGAGTGGAACAGTGTCCAGGCTGCCATCCGCAGGCAAGAGGAATACGACCCAACCTGGTGGGATGACGTGATTATGAAGGCCGCCGCGAGAGGCTCGGCATCAGTGGGATCTGGCGTCGCCGGGGGGATAGTGGGCGCGAAGGAGAAGGGACGGGGTGTCGCGCGAAAAGCGCTGGGTGTGGCGGCACTGCTGACGCAGATGATTGGTGGCCAGGGTATCCACGTTCGTCTGCGTGAGCAGCCCCCGCAGGAACTGATCGATCGGTGGAGAGAGACCGAACTGGAGTCGTCCAAACTTCTGTGGGAGATCACGAAGCATCCAGAACTCGTCATGAAGCGCGACGATAAGGCTTCAAAGTTCTTCAGCATGATCGCAGAGACGATCCCGTACATCACCGCCACTACCGTGGCCAGTATGGGCACCGGCGGGTGGGGCGGCTTTTTCGTAGGTTACATGGTGGAGGGCAACAGTTCCTACAGGGACGCTTTAGATGCAGGGGTGCCCGAGGACAAGGCCCGCAGGATTGGGGCCGCCGTAGGGCTCGTCAACGCTCTCATAGAGACCGTGGGCGGCAAGACAACGGATAAGTTCTTCGGGTTTCTCACCGATAAGATCACCGACCGTATCATGCGTGAGGGTGCAGAGTTCGGGCTCGGCTCCCTGGCAGAGGCGATGGAGGAATCCTCGCAAGAAGTCTCAAACATTGTCGGTGAAGGGTTCTACAAGGACGTACCCTGGAAAGAGGCTGTGCGCCGGGTGATTCTCGCCGGCGGCGCCGGGGCGTCCCTCGGCGGCACCTTCCACATGGGCAGGACGGCGGTCCAGATGGGTCTGCTCGGTGAAGGCACCCTGGAACAGAGACGGCGAATATTGCGATACCGGGCGGCTCAAGATCGCGCGAAGAAGAACATGGCCAAGCAGAGTGGCTCTCTCAAGCAAGAGATCGATGATATGCGCGGACTGGGCACCAAGATGCAGGAAGCCCAGGATGCGCAGGAAGCGGAGGCTGGCGAAGGTGCTGCCCCTGCGAAGACAGGGAAGCGCGTCGTCGCCACAGAAGGCGCCGAGGCGGTTGATTTGAGAGGGAACTGGGAGGACACAGGCAAGGAAGGGATGGCGTGGGAGGCGACCGTTGACGGGACAGAGGAAGGGATCGTCGAGCGGGACGCAGACGGAAAGGTTATCGGTGCATTGCGATGGAAGGTCGATGAGTCAGGCACTCCGTATGCTCTGATCGATGACGCCGATGCGGCACTCAAAGAGCCGACGCTATGGGTAGCAGAGGAACACAGGCGCAAAGGGCTCGGCACTAAGCTGGCCGACGAGGCCGCAACGATAGGCATCGATATCACGGAAGCGAGCCAATTCACCCAAGAAGGTGCATCGTTCGTGAATGCAAGGCTGGCTACTAGGGAGGCGCAAGAGGCACAGGCAGCGCGCGACGCCACGATAATCACCGAAGAGGAATCGCGGCAGAAGCCGATGGAGACGGCGGTCAAGGTGCTGAAGCGCGACGACGTCATCGCCCAGATGGGGGACAAGGTCAGGACACTGGCGACCGAAGCGGATGAGAGGGTGGCCTCGGGTAAGATGAACGAAGAGGACAAACCCGCGTGGATCAAGAAGCAACTCCTGGCGCATGGCTTAAAAGAAGACGTGGACCCCGAGGGCGTGAAGATCCCTGGTCGGAATTACTGGTCTGAATCGCTCGGTAAGTTCGTCGCGGAACTGTCCACCAACCCCGACGAGAAGGCGGGCATCGATACCGTAATAGAGGAGGTGGCAGCAGAACCCGGTCTCAAGCGGATCTATGGTCCGGATACCGACCTTGACACCGTAGAAGAACTGACCCAACTGCGCAAGCAGGTGGCAGAGCAGACGGCCGACAAAGCCTTCGCGGACGACTCCCGCAGCAACCTCGAATGGTGGAGCGATTTCGCCATCGCCTACGCCCTGGCCGCCAAGGATGAGCGGGCCCGGTTACTGCGGGCCCTAGCCGGCAAGCACGCACCGAACCCGGCGCGGCAAGCCTACGACATCTCCAACCGGCTGCGCAACTGGCTGGACTACATGCGAGATATCTACCATGACCTCATGCGCACCGCCAGAAGACTTCGAGGATACATCGAGACGGGCAAGATCCCGGTACGGGCGCAAGAGATTGTAGAGGAGGCGTTAGGGGGCGCAAAAAAAGAGGCGTCCGTTGGAGGTGTTCAGGAAACGCGTTCCGCCGCACCCGAAGTCGGCTCGACGGCCCCTGCTTCCTTCCTAGACGCCAAAGGTAAGGATAGCAAATTAGGGTCTGGAGATCAAGAGGTGTCCCATCAAATCCGGCCCCCGTTCCCGGTAAACAAGCGGTTCAAGAACTGGGTCAAGAACTTAACTCCAAAGGCCAAGGCTACTTACGAACACTTCGCAGCCATCCAAGATATTGAACTAGAGGCAAGAAAAAATTCTATGGAGACTAGGAATTCCGAGGGCGATTGGACACAGTACAAGAATAATCCCGTTATCAACCGCTACGCAAACTCGCGCCAGTGGAATGAGTTCATCAAACGCAACCCGCATCTGGTGCCGTACATCCAGCGACTGCGGGGAATGCTAGACCCTCGGGTCGTCAAGGCAATAGGGCTCCGGGCCAACGGTACGATGAAGCTGGACTTCTACGCCCGCCGTAAGATGGACATGCGGCGATCCCTGATGCAGCGCATCGTGGACGCCAGGGTGGTAGAACTGAGAGAGAATCTGACCTCGACCACGTACACGATACCTGGCACGGACTTCACCGTGGACGTCGGCAAGGGAGGGCAGATCCCAATCGATGACGAGTACCGTCAGGCCGTTCTGTCTGAGTTCCGCGACCAGGTCAGGGAAGGTCTGATCAATACAACCAGTCCCGGCGGCATGTCGGTAGATACCTGGGGCGGCATGGGGTTCATCGGCACGAACGAGAAGACCATCGCCTCCAGTGACCTGACCACCATCTGTCCGCAGATCAAATGGAATCTGGGGTGTTGGTATTGCTACCGGCGCAATAGCCTGGAGACGGGCATCAACGTCAAGCTGGGGGCCGAGCGAGTCTACTACATGGGAGAGTTGCTGCGCCTATCCCGCCAGTCCGTGGACGCACTGAACGAGACGGGTGGCATGCGGCATCAGTCCTTCGGGGACTGGCACAACCAGGACGCCATGACGCGCCGCATGTTCATCGACATGCTGTACGATAGTACCATGATGGGTCTCCAAACAAAGATCATCACGAAAGATGCCTCGATGATCGAGTTCGTGCAGAGCCTGATAGAGCAGGACGTCAGAGTGCCCAAGGGCGAGACGTTGGGCAAGGAGACGGAAGTCAAACTCGTCAAGGACGCCGAAGGCAACGTGGTGAAGACGCCCAAGGGAAAGGACAAGGAAGAGGTCATTTATCACAAGCAGAAAATTCGCGTGCCGAACGGGGCCGTCTCTGTCCCCCTGGGCGAGTTCCTCTACTTCAACCTCTCCACGGACTACATGTGGGAAAAGAGCCGGCCAATCGACGTCCCCACTGGCCAGGACGCTCCACTGCCGATGAGCCCGACGCGGCCGTTCATGGAGCGGCCTGCTATGAAAGAGCGACTTCGGCTTAACATCTTCGGCACGCCTTACGTGGATCGCACATGGCCAGAGAAGTTTTACTGGTGGAAGCGGGCCTTGTCAGTGAAGGAG
>DASRZD010000203.1:0-11723 GCA_035686805.1 Armatimonadota bacterium | reverse complement strand
TATACAAGTCTGGATCAGTCTTCCGGATTACATCCTTAGCAATGTGGATTTGCTCGACTGAGCGGTAATCAAATAACCCAAGTCGATCAATGAGAGTATTCACAACCAGCCCGACCTCGGTACCTACAGCAGAGACTAATCCGATGATCAGCTCTGAGTTTTGAAATCGATCCCCATTACCAAGAAAGCATGCCAAATCCGGCCTTAAGCCAACCTCACTCGCAACGGTTTGCTTCTTTGGATTCCGGCCGGCAACCTTACCAGACGGTTTAGCCACGCTAGCCACAGTTGGTGACCTCCCTAAAGTGTACGTTAGACCCCTCTCAGTTTAGTAAGCTTGCTAAATATTTCGTGATGTATGCAGTTTCTTCCTGCAAATTTTCGTGTCCATCAATGGAAGCACGATGGCAAGTGTTCGTCGTCGTGGGGTAGGTGGGATGAACGTGGATGACCTAACTTAGTTAGACGCCCATTAATGCATCTTGATCGCCCAGTCATACGGAATCTCGCTCGTATCATAGGGCATGCGGTATTCATCCGGGTCGGCGGGATCATACGGATTGGTCGGCAGATTGACGAGCAGCGAAGGCTCCACGCCGATGGTCTTATACCCATGCGCGACTCCCACCGGAATCTTGAGGAGCACGGGATTCTGCTCGCCCAGGAAGACCTCCTGGACCTCACCCTTGGTTGGCGAATCCTCACGAAGATCGCAGAGGACGGCCTTCACCATGCCCTTGATACAGGCCCAGAAGTCATCCTGCTTCTTATGGTAGTGCCAGGCCCGAATAACCGAGGGGTAGTTCAACGACACGTAAATCTGCCCGAACCGCTCGAACATATCATCGTCCGCACGCAGAATCTCGGTCAGACATCCCCTCTCGTCCGCATGGGGTGTGAGTTTCTTGATCTTAACGCCTTCGATCATTGGGGCCTCCGAATGACTGGGTTATGGCAAACGCTAGAGATTATAGCACATGCAGATGCCGGCGACTATAGGGCATGCCCTCCGAAGCCTTGGCTAAGGAGGATCAGCGTCCGTCCGCCATACGCGAAGCGCGTTCCCTATTATCGGATTCCAGGAATCGGGGATCCACCCTGGCAAGTATGCCGAAGCGCTGGCCACTTGGAAGTAGGGGCAGTGCCTTGTACTCGTTGTGCTTCTCGGTTACGAACTTGACGATCTCCTGTTTGAAGACCGAGACGTCGAAAAGCTCCGCATGCCTGCGGATTGCCTGAGGGTCATATCGGTCAACGTCGAAGTTCGAGACTGCATCGGCGACTGTAGCGGGGGTCTGCTCATAGAAGAAAGTGCCCGAGACACCTTCACGGACTGTCTCCAGCGCGCCTCCTGCCGCAAAGGCGATTGCCGGTTTGCCGCAGGCCATGGCCTCGATGGGCGCTAGGCCGAAGTCCTCCAACCCCGGGAAGACCAGCGCGCGGCAGTTTCGCAGGCATCTCTGCATCTCCTCGTCAGGCAGGCGGCCGAGGAACTCGATGGTGGGGCCGGCCAACTTCTGCAGGCGATCCAGATCGCGTCCGTTCCCCACGATCTTCAACGGCAAGCCAAGAGTGTTGAACGCCTCGATGGCAATGTCAATCCGCTTATAGGGCAGCAGACGGGAGAGGGTCAGGAAATAGCCGTCATCCCGGTCGCCGACCTTGAAGCGCGAGGTATCAACCGGCGGATGGATGATCGTCGAGTCCCGACGGTAGTACTTCTCTATCCGACGTTTGACTTCGCCCGAGATTGCGATGTAGGAGTCCACCCGATTGGCGGTGATCTCGTCCCACCTTCGGAGGCGGTGAATCAGATACGGCAGGCAGAGCTTGGTGAACCTGGAATAAGGTTCTTGCTCGATGTAGGTGTGGTAGTTCCAGACAAAGCGCATGGGAGTATAGCAGTAGCATATGTGGCACGTTTGCGGCGGCGTGATGACTCCCTTGGCGAAAGCGGAAGAGCTGCTGAAGACTACGTCATAGGCCGAGAAATCGAACTGCTCGAAGGCATAGGGGTAGAGCGGCAGATATCGGCGGGCATGCTTCTTTATCATGGGGAGGCGCTGCATGAACGAGGTATGAATCTCGGCGGTCTTGTAGGATGGGCATACGGCAGCAGGGTTGTATATGGAAGTGAAGATCGGAGCGTTGGGAAAGATCTCCCGGAATACCTTCACTACCTGTTCAGCCCCGCCCATCTGATTGAGATAGTCATGAACTATTGCAATCTTCAAACCGTTGAGTGACATCATGCTGGTCGTCATAGGACATCTGCCCTTAGCTTAGCCGGCTACCTCCAACTAGTTTCCACATCGTGGCGGCTACCTCCTCCTAAGTATAAAGACGAACATGTGAGCAATTCGTGAAACTTAAATGAAAGCTGACTAGAGTCCAAGGGCGTCGTGATAGGCTTGCAGGGTGAGGCGAGCGGTTTGCTGCCATGAGAATTGCTTCGCACGTTCGATGCCCTTCTCACTCATTTCTTGTCTAAGATCCGGGTCGCGCATGACTCTGAGGATGGCCTCCGCCAATGCCTGGGCATCATGTGGATCAACCATGATTCCGGCATCTCCCACGACTTCGGGGAGCGAGGAGGCGTTGGAGGTTATGACTGGCGTTCCGCAAGCCATGGCCTCGAGCGGCGGAAGCCCGAATCCTTCGTAGAGCGATGGATATACGAACACAGCGGCCGCACTATACAGTACCGGCAGATCCTCCTTCCGAACATATCCGGTGAATCGGACGTGATTCCTCAGGCCGAGACTCTCGACCAGCCTGAAGATTTCATCGTAGAACCAGCCCTTCCCTCCGGCTAGAACGAGCTCACAAGGTTGTTCGAAATCAGTTCGGACCTGGCCGAATGCGGCGAGCAGCATCGCGATGTTCTTGCGCGGCTCGAGAGTGCCTACGTACAAGAGGCTCTGCTCTCCCATGCCATATCGGCGTCGGGTTTCTTCGATTCTCACTTTCGGTGCAGGCCCGAACGACTCATCCACTCCTAGAGGGGTGGTTAAAACTCGGGATTCCGGGACTTTGAACGCTTCTATAACGTCTCGCCTGGTATTCTCGGAAATGGCTATCACAGCATTCGCCTTCCGAACTGCTCGCTTGGTGGCAAACTCCAGATACTTGCGCTGGCGTCGAGGATAAGTCTCCGGGTGGCGCATGAAGGCAAGATCGAGAACCGTCACGACCGATCGAACTGGGCATATGCCCGGCAGCACGTGCATAGGAGAATGCAGTACGTCGAGTTGGTGCTTTCTAAGGAGGAAAGGCAATACTATCTGTTCCCAGGCTATGCGCACCGCCGGATGCTCGGACTTCCAGCTGGAGCGGTGGACTCGGAAGCAGGAGGGGAATTCGTCGAGGTTGGTTCCGGGAAGGAACAGATGGGTCTCTGGAGCATCGCTCAGTTGACCGAGAGCCGTGACCAGGTGCCGGATATACTGGGATATACCGGCGTTCCGATATGAGGACGACGGCGAGCAAAGCTGTGCGTTGATTCCGAGTATCATAGTCTTGTTCTCTCTACTAATCCTGTGGCTCTCTCTCGTCAATTGCAGACGAACGCTTTGAGCCACCACACATGGCCAGCAAGAATGCCAAGAGCAGGTAGGCCGGAATAGCGAGAGTAAGGTAGTACTTGACGGTAAGGTCAAATTTTGTCTTGATGAACACGAACATAAAGCCCGCTGAGTAAAGGTAATAGGTGAGTTCTGCGACAATGCTGCGCCGGCGCCTATTCTCTACTGCAACTGTGAGCAGTGCGAACGCATAAGTAACGATCACAGGGCCGAGGAACGGAACAGCACTGGATGCCTGGGCGATATAGTGAAATCCACCTAGAGGAGCGTAAAGCTCGTGCAGGTACGGCTGATGTACAGAAACGAAAGTAGCCAGCATCCCCACGGAATCCTTGTCAATCCCCAATCCCATGAAGAAGATCCTCGGGATAAGATAGAGGATCGGATCCACCAAGTAATCAGAGAAAAGGGTATAGAAAGTGGCCGCGCCACTATATACCAGATCGTAGGTTTGAAGAACTACATATGATCCGAAATCACCCTCCATGAAGAACGGGTTTAGCAGAAGCGAGAAGTGCTGGAGGCTTACTCCACAACGATAGAGACCGATGTAGGCTAGTATCGCCGCGAAAATGATACCAACCACAGCGACCTTCTTGCCGTTCAGAGCCCGAGAGTGCTGTGCATAGAGAATCGTGGCAACCAAGATGCTGATGAAGTACCAGCGCGACTGCTCGACTAATGTCAGCAGCAGAAAGCCGAGAAACATCAGGGTAAGCCTGTACCCGAAACCGTATACGACCATGAATACAATGTACGATGAAGCCAGAAGCACCTTAGCGTTCGATATGAAAGAATGAATCAACTCCCCGCGCCCCGATGTATAGTTGTACTTATGGCCAAGAACGGCAAGAACAAGGCAGGCCACCGTATAACCTAGGAAGACAACATCCCGGACATGCTTCTTATCGACACTCGGTAGGAATACAGGTTGGACATCGGTTCGCTGATGCTTGGCCCAGAATACGGATGCAAAAACCACATTACAGGCGCTCATGATAATGATCTGGGTGGATACCAGAAGCTCTGATTCATTTAGCGACCCATGGAAAAACCATACCTTGGGCTCGATACCGTAGTAAGTGAGGATCGGAAAAACGGAGTATAGCAGCGAGAAGAAAATGAATATGGAGTAGTTAGATGCGAGAGGCATGTGTTTCCGAGCCTGCACGCATAGCATGAAAACAAGTGAAACGGCGAGTAGCGTGACAGAGGCTGAGATCATACTGTCCACCCTAACGCTTGCCCGTCTCTATGGCGCTGAAATCTACTCAGCATCAGCCAACTCTCTCATCTCTTGGAGACGTGCTCGAGACATGATTCTGGCCAAAGAGCATTATCCTGGCAACCATACCGACCCTGTCCCATTGCCTCCGCAGCATTCTGTTTACAATGATGCCAAGCAGACCGAGATAGACAGTCGGCAACGCTAGTGGCACAAACTTGCGCGTCAATGCCAGCCGGTTTCGCACAGAGTGATAGTCTGAGACCCAGGACTTCTCGTTCACCTGTCGGGCTGTTGCCCCGATGCTCACACCTTCCTTATGATAGACGATAGCATCACGCGCGTATGCCAAGCCAAAAGCTCCGTGAGCCCTCAGTGCCCAGTCTAACTCCTCATAGTACATGAAGTAGTCTTCGCACATCAACCCGATCTCACACAGAAAGGACCGGGATACCAGCATGCTCGCGCCTGCCACGTAAGACATCCGCCGCTCTACATAATCAGTATTAACAGGTAGATCGGCTGGCTGCAGAAGGCCTATAGGCCTGGTGACTCCCAGCCACTTGTTGTATCTGGCCCCGCCAAGCGCCTGAACCTTGTCCGGCTCATGATAGTACAGAAGAGTAGAGCCGCACATTCCCGCCCGAGGCCTTTCTTCCATCCGCCTAACCATGTGGGTAAGTGCATCGGCCTGAATAACGGAGTCGTTGTTCAGCAGCCATACGTACTCAAAGTCATCCTGGGCCAGAGCGTATCGCAGTCCGACGTTATTCCCTCCAGCAAACCCGAGGTTCGCTCCGGTCTGGATAAGGACAAGAGGAGCATTCATGTCGTCGGGTCTGCCGCCCATCTCTGCTTGAGCCCGGTTATATTCGACACAGCGCATCGGCTTTGGGACCGGCGGAAAGGAAAGATGCCGAAGTGGACTATCCTTTGGCAACCATACGTCCAAATGTCCCTCTGCCCATGCCTTGATTTGTTCCAGTGACCCGTCAGTGGAGCCGTTATCGCAGAGCACCACACGGCAGTCTGGATAGGCGATTCGGAACACGCTTTCCAGGCACTCGATGGTATCCTTCCAACCGTTCCAGTTGAGAATCAGTATGTATGTAGTGTTCATTTCCGATCAGTTGTCCAAATGGAAGATGCTGTCGGGCATGCCGCCATGATCCAAGTCAGTAAGCAGCGCCACTAAACGGGTAAGCCGGGCGACGGCCAGATCTCTCATTCGCTGCACGACCTCATAGTTGCGTATCCTCATGGACTCCGCTGTGGTGTCTGCCGGAATATTGCCTGCCAGCAAATCGCTCAGAAGCACGTAGGAATATCCATATTCTGCGAAATCGCCGATCCGGGCTTGGAGAACTATGGGGATGATGCCGTAAGCAAGGTATTCTATGAGTTTCGTCGGGCAGGCTACACGGTTGATGATGTTGTCCTCCCTCAGCACAAATCCAAGGTCCGCCTGCAAGTAATATTTGCCCACCTCCGCCTTCGGCACGGTCGCTAGCTTTACAACACCATCAAGCCCCGACCTCCCTAGCTTGCGACGGAAAACCTCCATATCTCTAGTTAGAACGACGAACTCAAAACGATCGCTTAACTGACTCATCGCATCCACCATCAGATCAACATTCTGCCAGACATGTGCCCCCCCACAGTATATGACCACAGGCCGGTCATCCATGCGTCCACCGTTTTTCTGGGGGAACGGAGCGCTATCGAAATTGGGAACAATGAGCATTTTGGAGCAACATCGCCCGTACTTACTCCTGAGATGGTCCTCCATCGCTTGTGTGACTACGATCACTAGATAGCTGCGACGTACCGCGAACGCTTCAATCTTGCCGTAAAACCAGGCCCCGATCTTCCTGCCCTCGTGCAACCGCTCTTCCGGTACAATCCCATGCATTTCAGTGATCACCTTCTTCCAGATATACATGGGCAAGATATGCTTGGCGCGGTACACGGAATGAACTAAAATGCAGGTGCACCTAATAGCAAGATATATAATGAGAGCAACATGAACGAAGCAGTTTACCTCCCATACATTCAGACCCCCGTGCAACTTCCGTAACCGTGGTATGAGATTGCGCCAGCATCTGGCATCCAAGTACACGCGTTCCACTCCTCGGAAGAAGCTGTCCTCTACGAGGATGCGCTGAACCATGCCATCTTTTTCGTTCTTGGGGTTCGGATATGGCCCGATGATGAGAATCATTTTGAGCTCACCTCGGAATACTGCGTGGGACTTGTTCGGGCTAGAGCGGCCTGACTTTGTTCAGCCTTCATAACAGACCAGAGCATGATGATTGTCAGGAGTATCGCGCCCACCACCATTCCGTAGAGTATCCCATAAAACGAGATTCGGGGCACGAGAGCGAAGAACAACACGAGGGCAACCGCGGATGCGACGAGGAACGAAACGCTGTATGCCTTCGACCGCCCAGAGCCGACGAGATACTGTATGCCGAGCATGTTGTTGACCACCCCGAAGAACATCCAAATGGAGAGATAGACTATGACGATGCTGTACTTCGCATAATCAGGGCCATATACTAGACGGATCCCAGGCCTGGCGAGCAGTGCAGTCAGAACAGACACCAGAAGCGCCACAGGTATCAGGTACTTGCCCGTACGCAGCACGACTGAGCGGCCTGCAGAATGGGATGTGGCAAACCGCGCGCTGGTGAGAGGAAACACAGCCTGGGTCGCTGGGGCGAAGACGCCAGCTATCGCTTTCACGAGCTTCTCCGCGGCGGCGTAGGCGCCGACCACCTCCTTGCTTTGGAACAGGCCGAGTATAAACACCCCACTGTTAGACAAGACGTTCATGGCAACCGAAGTCACAAACACATGCCAGCCTTCAGTCAACGCACTTCTCACCGCTGCAATGGGTGGGATGTGAAAGCGAACAGGATACACCAGGCGCGCGGCGAAGAGCCCGGAGGTGCCGGCAGCGAGAAAACCGAGCGACTGGACCAGCGTTGCGACAAAGTAGTCCGCCGGCCTATGCACGAGCAGGAAGATCGAAAGCGTGGCGATGAACCTCGTGCTCACGTTCACAATTGTAATGTACTTCATCTTTTCCAGACCCTGAAAAAACCATATCGGGAAGAGCACGCTCCCCACTACAGTCAGGAAGGCAGCGAAATATACGGGCCAATCCGCCCGAAACCCGGGTGATATGAGGACAACCGCTGCCACCACGAGAAAACTGACAAGCATCAGGCCAAGCTTGATGCACATAACGGCGCTGAAGATCTCGGATACCTCGAGGTGTTCATCTCGGTGAATGGAGATCTGGCGGGTGGCAGTGAGGTTGAACCCGTAGTCGGTCAGGATGACGAAGTACTGGGCGAACGCCTGAGCAAACACAATGAGGCCGAACTTCGACGGTCCGAGGACGCGCACCAGGTAGGGCAACGCGATCAAGGGGATGATGTAATTCGCTCCCTGGAGCACGAATAACGAATTCATATTCTGTGTCAAACGCTGCTTCTCGCTCAAGATAATCCTTTGAGGGCGGATGGAAATTCGTAGAGGCGGTGGTTTGGTGCCAGATCTGCGCGTTCGGGACAGCGGCTTCACTAGAACTGAGTGTCCGCCCAAACACCCCTGGTATCGATCATCTTCCCGTCGCCAAATCTCCTTCTCAGATCCCCGGCATCAAGCTCCCTGAACTCCTTGTGATCCACCAGCAGCACCACGCAGTCCGCGACCTCCAGGGCTTTGTCCAGAGGTTGCAGGGAAAAGCCGTTGCCTCGGGTCACATGTGGATCGACCACGTGGACCTCATATCCTCTTCGCTCCAACTCATAGATCACCTGCAGCGCGGGACTCCCACGTGTGTCGCCTACATTCGCCTTATATGCCGCTCCAAGGCAGGCGATCTTGCTGCCCGACGGAACGGCGGATCCGACCTTGGACGCCACGTACTCCGGCATCGAGTCGTTGATCTTCCTGGCGGCCGCGGTCAACTTGGAGATGTCCGGCGACCATTCGATCAGAAACCATGGATCTACGGCGACACAATGTCCGCCCACACCAGGGCCCGGATTCAGTATGTTCACACGTGGATGCTTGTTGGCCAGGCCGATCACGTCCCAGACCGACAGGCCCAGCCTATCCGCCATGAGCGAGATCTCATTCGCAAATGCAATGTTCACATCGCGGTACGCATTCTCAGCCAGCTTTACCAACTCCGCCGTGCGCAGGTCAGTCAGGTAGATCTTGCCACTAACGAACCGCCGGTAAAACGCCTGTGCGGCTTCGGCCGACTTCCTGTCCAACCCCCCGATCACCCGGTCGTTGTTGACAAGCTCCCTCATGATGTTCCCAGGCAGTACGCGCTCCGGGCAGTATGCAAGGTGGAAATCCCGCCCCCCGATCCGGTCAGGGCGCTCCAGCAGCGGGAGGACAAGGCATTCAATGGTCGTCGGCGGGACGGTGGACTCAACGATTACCAGCGAGCCGGGGCGTACGTGCTCCTCGATACTCAACGCCGCTTCAGTTGCGGCGGTGAGGTCGGCCGACTTGTCCTCGTTGATTGGGGTAGGAACGGCGATGATGAACACATCTGCCGGGCACGGAGTGCTTCGGAGCGTCAGCCTGCCTTGACTCAGAACCTCTGAGAGAACTGAGCCCAGTTCGGGCTCGGAGAAATGCGCTCGTCCCTCGCGGAGGCTTTCCAGGATGCTCGGATCAATATCCACACCGGTGACTGTGAACCCGCCGGCTGCGGCGAGCACGGCGGTGGGCAGTCCGATATAACCAAGTCCTACCACACAAACGTGCTTCATCTATCTCTCCACCTTTCCCAACCGATGATGACCTATGGCGGGCTTGGGACCCTGCGCGGTGGCTATCAAGACGCCGAGCATCATTCCAAGCATCAGGGCGGCGGCCAGGGTCAGCTTGATCCTCGGCTTTGCAGGCTTCTTTTGGACGATCGCCTCATCCAGCACGATGAAGTTGTCTGTGTCTTTTCCCTCGGCTATTTTGGCTTTCGCGTGCTCGGCGAGGAGGGTCGTGTAAACCGTCTCGGCGGCCTTCACGTCCCGGAGCAGCCGGGCATACTGCAATTCGGCAGCGGGCAGGCCGGAAAGTCGCCGCTCGATATTCGACATGCTCGACGCCAATGCGGACTTTCGAGCATCCAGACCATCAGAGTTCACCTCCAGGAGTACCAGTTGCTTCAACAATTCCTGTTGAGCCGGACCCACTCCACCCGATTCGCCGCTCACGACGCGATCCACTTCCGTATGGAGACGCTCATAGGTCTTGGCGATCTCTTGATCCAGGCTGACGACATCCGGATGCTTCTCAGTCACATTCTCGAGAAGCGTAGCTCGCTGGACCTCCAGCTTTGCAAGCTGCAACTGAAGCTCCCCTATGGCCGGATTATCGGCGATTGCCTCAGGTGAGATGTTCTCCGGCGCGCCTGCCTTCCAGGTCGAACGCGCCCTGGCAAGCTGGGCCTTCGTCTCATCGAGCGCCACATCAGCCTGAACCTGGCTGGAGGTCAATTCCAGCGCCTGCTGGGCATACGCCTGGCTCTCTTGAGGCGGAATCAGAGTAGGATGCGCCTGCTGGAAATCCTTCAGCCGGACTTCCGCCAGACGGAGCTCGGGAAGAGTGCGATCGAGCTGCTGCTCGACGAAGATCCTCTGCTTCCGACCCATGAACAGGCAGTTCGACTGATCATAAGCCTGGAGTTCGGCTACATACGAATTTGCCATTTCGGCGGCCATCTGCGCCGTTTCGCTGCGGAGGTCTTTCCTCGGTACGCGAGCTTTTAGCCATGAACTCGGGACCTGACACCTGATTATAAGTCCGCCCTCCTTAGGCATCTCCAGTGTCAGGTGATCCTGCATATCCTCGTAGTCGAGATCGCCCCCATCCAGGCCGACGTTCTTGAGGACGGTCTCGCCGAGCGTTCGGCTCTTCAGGACAGTGACATAGACGTCGCGGCCCGAAAGCTCGGGCACGAGACTGCCAAGCATCGGGAGGCCTGTGAACTGGGACAACTGCGAGGACAGGGTATCAGGCGACTTCTGGGGGAATATGAGGGTGGCTTCGCCTTCATAGGTCCTGGGCATCACCATCAGGGCTATGCCTGTGAGGAGCACGACGATCCCGGTAACCCCGAAGACGGTCCACTTGCGGCGGATCACCAAACGCATGTAGTCTAACAGGTTTATTTCATCCATAGCTTACTTCTTGAGCAAGGAGTTCAGGCTCAGGGCTGTGAACATCAGTTGTACGGCGTCCCTCCAGCCGGAGACGAATTTCGCCGGCACATAGACGATGTCGCCCGGCTCCAGCACGGGATTGTCCTTATCACTGCTTCCTCGTATGGCACTCTTGGCGTTGAAACGCATGATTTGGGGCTTGTCACCCTTGTTTCGGACTACGCTCACGTCGGTTAACTTCGCCAATTGAGTCGGCCCGCCGGCATCACCGAGGTAGTCAATCAATCGGCGATTCGGGCTGTAGACGAAGGATGCCGGGCTCTTGACTTCGCCGAAAACATGGACCTTATCTGCGAGCGCCGGGAGGATGAGGGAATCGCCGTTCACAAGGGCTACGTCAGCGCTCTTGTCGCCATCGATCAGCAGGCGATCGAGATCGACCGGGATAGATTTAACTGCACCGTTTTCAACTCGCTCGATATGGGCCCGTCTAAGGTCTGCCTGCGGGGTAATCCCCCCGGTGGCGACAATGACATCGAGAACGGTCTGACCTTGCTTGAGGTAATAGATGCCGCTCTTGTTCTGAACATTCTCTATACGGGCCGAAGCCCCTTCCAGGCTGATTGGAGTGCGCTGATATACGTCGTCGCCTTTGAACTCGCCAATGAGTCGGATTATCGGCTGGAAGGCGGATATATCCTGGACGACCAGATTGTCTCC
>DASRZD010000202.1:0-6328 GCA_035686805.1 Armatimonadota bacterium | reverse complement strand
CGACCAGAGTTCCTCAATCGCGTGGATGAAGTGATCGTGTTCCATTCGCTGACCTCGCATCAGATACTGGAGATCGTTGATCTGATGCTGAAGCAGGTTAGTGACCGGCTGAAGGCCAGCGGCATGGGCCTGGAGGCCTCGGCCGACGTGAAGGAAGTCCTGGCGAAGGAAGGCTTCGACCCGGCGTTCGGCGCGAGGCCGCTTCGGCGTGCGGTTCAGCGGGTGATCGAGGATCCGCTCAGCGAGGAGATCCTCCTCGGGCGGTTCAGCGACGGCGACACGATCATGGCTGAGCTTGAGGACGGCAAAGTCATCTTCAAGAAAGCCGAGAAGGCTGAGAAGGCCGAGCCGGCAGCGGCTGGGACGTAAATCAGTAAACAGTGAGCAGTAAACAGTAAACAGTGAGGCCCACTCCATTCGGGGTGGGCCTTCTTGTTACCTGCCCATCGCCTTCTGAATCACCGGGGCGATGACATCCGCCATTCGGACGAAGCCCAGGTCGGTGGGATGGACGCCGTCAACGGTGCCTTCCCCGTCGCTGCCGAGGAGCTTAGTGTTCTTCACGTAATATAGCTTGCCGGCCCAATCCTTGACCGAGTCCTTGTAGATCTTCTCCAGGATGACGTTCTTCGGGTTGCGCGGCCCTTCGTGGATGAACTCATACTGATAGACAACATTCTCCACCAGGATCACCGGCGTATTCGGGTGCGCCGAGTGGAGCGCCTTCAGCAGGTAGCGAATATGGTCATCCACGATGTCCTCGGTCATATTCGGCAGAGGATCAATCACATAGACCGATGGATCGAGCTCGGCGAGTAGGTCGGCGACTTCATGCTCGCACTTGCCGTTCCCCGAGAAGCCGAGATTGATGGTCGGGACGTCCAGCTTGCGCCCGATGATGGCGGGATAGGCCATGCCCGGGCGGCTGGCGCACCCTCCATGAGTGATCGAGGTTCCATAGAACACGACCGGCCTGGTTTTCCGAACGGGGGATCCCTCGATCTTTGCGCCATCGGGTATCCCTAATTCCAGCTTAGTGAGGCCATTGTAGAGCGGGAGATAGAGCATGAATTCCCGATTCTCCACCGGCACGCCGCTGAATAGTGTGGACTCATTCTCCTGCGCCGACGGCCTCCCGGTCGCTACCCAGCGCCAATTACCCTTGTACTTCACATACAGATCAACGCCGCTTACCCCGGTCGCCGCGAAGTGATTCATCGCGAGCATTGAACCGGTAAGATTCCACCGGACCTTGAGTTCGGAGGCGTCGGTCGCGAACCGGACCATCATCCCGGCGGTATTCGATGCCAGCCCCCAGACTTCGTTCCTAACCATAGACTTCGCCGACTTGGGGAGGCGGTAGTAGAAGGTCTCGGTATCGTCCCATCCCCGACCCTCGATTGTCAATCTGGCTGCCTCATGCCACACGATGTTGTCCTCCTCCTTCTTCTCGGCGCATGTACCGACCGACGACAAAAACAAGATGACGAGCATTATTCTAATCATGATCTGCCTCTCTATGGGTGCGATGCGGAATCTCACCTGCCATCCGCAGAAAAACAGGCATGGTCAACCCTTGCACGAGGACTGAGAACGCCACGACTGCAAACGCC
Source organism: Armatimonadota bacterium (assembly GCA_035686805.1). GTDB lineage: Bacteria > Armatimonadota > UBA5829 > DTJY01 > DTJY01 > DASRZD01. The sequence goes on along the minus strand of DASRZD010000202.1, from coordinate 4,715 downwards.
ACGGTGATGACTTCGTGCCTGTGCGGCAGGCTCGCCGGCAGACTGAGTGCGAGAGCCAAGGCAAGCGCGCCTCTTAATCCACCCCACAGCATCAGGTTCTGATGCTGGAAGCTTACTCGGACGTTCGATCGCGAGAACGCGGCACAGATCGGGTAAACGGCGGCTGCCCTTCCCACGAGGACTACCCCCATCGCAACTGCGACTGGAATCCCGTAGGACCAGAAACGCAGCTGGCTCTCACGCATTCCGATTAGGATGAAGATGAGGGAGTTGACGACGAACGCCGCATACTCCCAGAACGACTCCACCGCGACCCGACCTCTTTCGGAGATTGCCCCATTCCGCCCGATATTGCCGATCAGCAGGCCCGCCGTGAGTGTCGCCAATACTCCGGACGCCTGGAAATGCTCCGCTATCAGAAACGATCCATAGGCGGCGACGGTTGTGAAAGTGATTTCCACAAGGTGGTCGGTCGTCCGACCGGCAACCAGGAGGGTAGCGCCTCCCACCAGCAATCCGCAGGCTATGCCGCCGCCTACAATAAAGACAAACCTCCCGGCGATATTCCCGGCGCTGGGAATGCCTACCGTTACGGCCGCCAGCACGATGACGAACACGACTGACGCGGTTCCATCATTGAACAGGCTCTCTGATTCGAGGAGCATGCGCAATCGTGAGCGAACGTTGAATTCCTTGAACATTGCGATCACCGACACTGGGTCGGTTGCGGCGATCAATGCTCCGAAAAGCAATGCGGCCGACCACTCCCACCCGACGGCATAATGCATGCCCACGGACGTGACTGCTGCTGAGATGAAGACTCCCAGCGTCGCCAGCGCCGATACCACCGGAATCTCCGGCCGCAATCGCCGCCATGAGATGTTGAGCGCCGCCTCGAAAACCAGTGGAGGCAGGAACGAAGCGAAGATCAGGTTCTTGGTGAGCTCCACGCCCTGAGCGACATGGAGAAATGCGAGCGTTCCCCCGGCCACGACCAGGCCCGTCGTATACGGGAGTCGCAAACGCCGTGCGATCATCGCCACGAACGCCGCGATCAACAGCAGCAGCTCAATTCGCTCCAGGCTGAGTTCCATGTTATCGGATATTATACGCTCGGGAAAGCCCCGGGCGCAAACTCCTTGCCCTGCCATTTGCAGCATCAGTTTCGCGTACCACTTAGTGGGGTAGCAGGATATTAGGGGAATGCGCAATGAATGCACAGGAATTGGTGAACGCGAAAGTATTGGACATCGGAAGTGGGACCACCGTTGGATCGGTAACGGGGGTGCTGATCGATCCGCAGGAGCGGAAGGTCGTTGCCCTCCGGGTTGACGGCGGATTTCTGGCTCGTCCGCACTATCTGGCCTTTGAGAATATCGTCTCGGCGGAGAACGACGTGGTGACGATTCCGACCCGTGAGTCGCTGGTTCAGCGAGGCAGCTTCAGGGCCATCGGCATGATCGACGGCCTAACCGGCCGCGAGGTGTTCACGGAAGACGGCATGGATCTGGGGACCGTTCAAGACTATACGGTCGAGCCAATAACCGGCGAAATCCACTCGATCACTTTCGCCGTTGATAAGGAAAGGCTCGGCGGGCTATGGCATGCGACCGGAGACAGTTACAACCTCCCCATTACGCTGGTGAAGACGCTGGGAGAGAATGTGATCGTTGACAATTCCGTGCCCGACGAGGTCGGCCTGAAGAAGGCAGCCTGACAATCGGCGGTCAGAACTATCTCAATCGGCTTCCTTTTTCCTCGGCTTAGCCGCCATCTGACTGATGAATGAGAGCACAAAGGCGATTGTGCCGATGGTCGCGCCTACCCGAATGCCGAGATGGAAGGGCCAGTATACGCAAACTGCGTATGTAACGCCCCCTCAAACCACGCTGGCGATGAATGCTCCGATGTACCTCATTCGAATCTCCTTTCAAGAGCCGGTTGATGCGTAGTGCCTCACGCCGAGTTTCCAGACTTGCAGGCATGCCATTAGGAATATACCACCGATCGCCGGGGAAATCCAGTGGAAGACCGCCGGTGTGCCGAGAGAATCGGCGCGCTCAAGGATCGCCAGGCCGGGGAAATAGTTCAGGCATGCGAGCGGGATGATGAACGTGAAGAACCTCTGAAACCAGGGCCGGTAGATTGATAGTGGGAGCTGCACGGCCTCCACGCCGCCATACGAGACGGTGTTCACTATCTCCAGCGACTCGACCGTAAAGAACGAGAGCACGCCCTGGAGGATGAATATTCCCATAAAAATGCATGCCCCGCTGCCGATCCCGGCGATAACCAACATTGCCTTCCAGGGGGACCATGCTACATCGAGCGTGTGAATTGCCCAGAGAAGGACCGCCAGCCCCTGAGCAAGTCGCCCGCCCCTGAACAGGATCAACTCCTGGCCGAGCAGTTGCAGGGTGGTGGTCCTTGGCCGGAGCAGGATGCGGTCGAACTCGCCGCTCCGTACAAGATCGCTCAGGCGGTCGAATCCGCGGCAGAGGGCATCGGCGATCGCGAAGGAGATGTTCGCCATGCCATAGAACATCGCGACCTCTGCCAGAGTCCATCCTCGGACGCTGCCGAATCGGTCGAAGAGCACCCATATCCCCAGGAATTCAATGCCCGTGATTAGCAGATGGCCCACGGATAGCATGATGAACGAGGCGCGGTACTGCATCTGGCCGCGAATCGAGACTCCGATGTAGCGCAGATAAAGCCTCAGTGAATCAGCCATTCTAGCCTCCCTGCACCACGAGCTTGCGAGTGCCGAGGAACAGAAGCCATCGCCCGATGATGATGAGCGCCAGAGTCCATGCCAGTTGATGCCCCACTACCCAGAGCACTCGGTCGGCCGGTATGTGACCCATATAGAGGCGATAGGGTATGTCGGCGATGCCGCGGAATGGCAGGAAGTTGAGCACCGACTGAGCCCAGTCCGGGAACAGCGGCAGAGGAACTATCATGCCGGAGAAGATCGTCACTCCGACCATCAGCAATCGAGCGATCCCGTCACCGGAGATCGTCCACAGCATGGACATCGTAAGCAAAGTGGTGAGCGCACATGCCAGCAGAAGCGCAGCGCCCATGGAGAGCGCCCATGCTCCGCCGGAAGCCCATGAGGCCGGAAGCTGCATGTGAAAGAACAGCCCGGCGATGACGAACATCGGCACAGATCGCAAGATGGTGGGGGCGGTCCGCATTGCCGCAGAGCGGCTGAACCAGAGCCAGTAGAGATCGAGCGGTTTCACGAGTTCATAAGCCACCGTGCCGGTGCGGATCATCAGGCGTATCTCGGTATCCACGTTCCACGGCAACATGCCGAGCATCGCCTGGCCGAGCCAGACGTAGGTGATCACCTGCTCGAGGCTCATGGGCTGGGCCTTGCTCGTGGAGTGATAGAATGCGGTGAAGATCATCACCCGCATCAGCCCCCAAAAAAGCTGAGTTCCCAACCCTGCGACCGCCGCCATGCGGTATTGAAGGAGCATCCTGAACCTGGCGGTGATTATGGCCCAATACGACCTCATGCCTGCCTCTCCGTATATAGTCTGGCCACGACTTCCTCGATCGGCGGATTCTCGACGAACAGGTCTCGGATTACGTGCTTAGCCGTGATATCGCTGATCAGCTTCGCCGGCGAAATCTGATCGGGGTAGAACCTCAGGTGAATCCGGCCGCCCTCTCGCGTTACGACTTCCGCCTTGGGATGCGCCAGATCGCCATCTTCTTCGGCGAGGTCCACAATCAGCCGGCGCTCGGTCGTGACGCTGGCGCGGAGTCCCTCGAGCGTGCCGTCGAGGAGGATATGCCCGTCGCCGATTAGGATCACTCGCGAGCAAAGCGCCTCGATGTCATCCATATCGTGGGTCGTGAGGATCACAGTCACCCCGCGATCCCTATTAAGACGCTTGATGAAGTCGCGGATGGCGAGCTTCGAGACTGCATCCAGGCCGATGGTCGGCTCGTCGAGAAAGAGTATCGCGGGCGAATGAAGCAGCGCCGCCGCCAGGTCGCACCTCATCCGCTGCCCGAGGCTCAATTGGCGAACCGGCGTGTCCAGGAGCGGGTCGAGGCTGAGGAGATCAATAAGCTCATCCTTTGATCGAGCATATTCCTTCTCGTGGACTCGGTAGATGTCCCGCAGAAGCTCGAATGACTCGATGACCGGGAGGTCCCACCAGAGCTGGGTTCGCTGACCGAAGACAACGCCGATGTCTCGCACGTGCGCGATGCGATCCTTCCAGGGTGTCCGCCCGCCGATCTCGCAGCGGCCGGAGTCGGGGACGAGGATGCCGGAGAGCACCTTGACGGTGGTGGACTTGCCCGCGCCGTTCGGGCCGATATAGCCGACCAGCTCGCCCTTTTCCAGCGAGAAGGAAACTCCGTCGAGGGCACAGACTTCGCGATATCGGCGGCGTGCGAGGCCTCGAACCGCCCCCCAGGTCCCGGCCTGGCGCTCGGCAACGCGAAAAGTCTTCACAAGGTTTTCGACGATGATTTGTGGCATGATCCTCCTTTAGCCCAGACACGCGCATAAACCCCTCTCTCCTGCGGAGGAGGGGGTGATCAGGCCTTTATGCGATTCATCAATTCGACTCAGTCTCCCACCTGAGCCTAGGATTAGACGATGGAAACCCATCCGAGGTTTCCTGTCTCCCCGCTAGTCAGTTCCCAAACTGGCTGCCGATATCCTCCCGCTGCCGGCGTCGCCATTC
>DASRZD010000201.1:0-2001 GCA_035686805.1 Armatimonadota bacterium | reverse complement strand
TGATCCGCACCCGGTATATCGGAACGCCGCTCGATGATGTCTTTCAAGACATAGGTGAAGACGATGATGCTTCCAGGCGCTGATTTGCCTACAAACGCCAATGTCTGGCGGACGGCTTCTTCCGAGACGTATTGGGTCACGCCTTCCCAGATAAACACAGCCGGCCTGGAAGGGTCGAAGGCCGTCCCCCTAAAGACAGCTTCCAGGGCTTGCGTATCGAAGTCAATGGGGATGAAGGTTACGTGGTCGGGCGACCGGCCAAGATACTTCCGGATCTTCTTCTTTTTGTCGTTCTGTATCGACGGTAGATCGACTTCGAACACATGTACGTCCTCGATCCCGGCCAAACGATACGGGCGCGTATCGAACCCGGCACCCAGGATCACCAGTTGTCCGATCCCCTGCGATAGTGCAGCCTGGACAACATCATCTATATAGCGGGTACGGCAAATCTGGGCACCATAAACACCTATCGCGGCGGCATCCGTCTGTTTCATCGTGTAATTCCGCATGCTGGCGAACCGCATCAAGAACCGGATGGGTGCGCCGACCAGCTCTTTTGCTACCGGATCGCAGAAGAGCCGCGTCTTCTCGGGCTGGTACTGTTCGATCAACCGGCAAATCGCTGCGCCAAGCGCCGTTCTGCCAACAGTCTGTTCTGCCATCTTGATTCTCCCTAGGTCCAGTTCAATAGCCTTCGTCTCACAGGGCTGGCGCCGCCCAACCACTGATTGTGCGGACATCTCTCCGCCCAGTCACGCCGATCTGGCACTCCTGGCCGACAGCCTTTCCACCGCCTGCCTGATTCGATCGAGCGCCTCAGCCACAACTGCTCGGGGCAAGCGATATTGACTCGTTCGAAGCCCTCACCCCCGGGGCCGAACACGAAACCCTCATCGAAATAGACTCTCGCCTCCTCCAGCATGAGTTGCTTTAGCCCCCACTTGCTGAGCCCAAGCCGGCGACAGTCAAGCCAGACCAGGTAGGTCCCTTCTGGTCGCACCACGCTTAGTTGCGGGATAAACTCGGCCACATACTGCTCGAGGTATTCGAGATTCCCCTGGAGATAGTCGAGAAGCTGCCCGAGCCATTCCTCTCCGTGATCGTATGCGGCCTGAAGCGCAACCGCGCCGAAGGTGCCAATGGTGACCAGCCCGTTGCTTTGCACGATTCTTTCGAACGTCGAGCGCAGCTCCTGATTGGGGATGACGATGCAGGATGTCTGCAACCCGGCGAGATTGAATGTTTTGCTAGGCGCGGTGCAGGTGACGGAATTCTGGGCGAATGCCTCGCTGACCTTGGCGAAGGGCGTAAACACGTAACCTTTGAAGATCAGGTCGGAGTGGATCTCGTCAGAGATGACGAGCACGTCGTTGTTGATACAGATTTCCCCAAAGCGGCCGAGCTCCTCCCAGGTCCACACGCGCCCCACGGGGTTGTGCGGACTGCACAGGATGGCCAGCTTGACCTTAGGGTCCTTGCACTTGGCCTCCAGGTCCGCGAGGTCCATTCGATAGCGACCGTCCTCGTAGATCAGGGGGTTCAGGGCTAACTCGGCGCCGTTGTTCTCGATTGCTGAGTAGAAAGGATAGTAGACCGGAGGCTGGATCAGCACCTTGTCACCATGAGCGACGAAGGCGCGTACCAGCATGTTGAGGGCAGGTACAACCCCAGGGGTGATACAGATCCATTCGGGTGCTATCTCCCACCCGTGCCGTCGCTGCATCCAGCGGACGACGGATTGATAGAAGGCGGGAGAGGGCATGGTGTAGCCGTAGATCCCGTGCTGTGCCCTCGCGACGAGCGCATCCACTACCGGCTTTGGACAAGGGAAGTCCATGTCCGCCACCCACAACGGGAGGATACGGTCTTCTCCGAAGAAACGATCCGTGAGCTCCCACTTCAGGGGATCTTCGTCGCTCTGTATGAACTCCCATTTCAGAGAGTTGGTGTCTTGGCGGTCAACCTCTGCGTCGAAGTCGTAATCCATGGTGGCCTCCT
>DASRZD010000200.1:0-6681 GCA_035686805.1 Armatimonadota bacterium | reverse complement strand
GGTTGCTTTGACAGCTCAGATAGGAACTTGCTTGAATCCTCACCATAGTACCGCTGGAGATACCGAAACAGGTGCTCTTCGGTGAAATCTTGGAGAAATACGTAGTGATATGTCCGACTCTCCTTGAGCAACCCATGCAGTTCGGTGCCGCGGTGTAACCTGTCCAGATTCTCAGCATCTACTAGAAAGGTGTCCCGGCACGTAACGATTATTTTCGCGTTTCCCTGTGCCATGGACGTAATCGCGGTGAAGTTGCGCATGATAGTGGATGGATCAGCGTGTGGCGTCATCTCGTCAAATCCGTCTAGAATCAGCACAAACTGACCTTCCCGGTTCATGCGCTCGAAGACAGCGCGGCTCCTTACTTGTGCCCCTTCCTCGCTGATCAGGGAGCCAATGAGGTAGCTTTGGAGACTAGCATTTGGCGGGAACATTCGCAATTCAGTGAAGATGGGAACACGCCCAGACTGCTCGTCGCAACATTGTCTTGCTAGGTTCTGGGCAAGGTATTTGCAGGTGGTGCTCTTGCCGGAGCCATATTTCCCCAGTATCGTCAGCACGTGACCGGGACCATCTAGCCAGTGCATAACATACTCGACGATCGACTTTACGGGCTTGCCCGACGAAGTCATCGCTGGCAGATCTATGAAGGCGTGCTTCTCCAGGACTTCCCGATAGTCGAGGGACGATTTGTCACCTCTCGCCAATCTCTTTACATAGCCAGTCAGGTCGACGATTCGCCCCATGAGATCGTCTGTTGTCAGGCACTTGACGCCATTTTGCTCGAAATGTACTCGACCGTCCTGGGTGAAGCCGCTCTTTGACACTACGACGGCGATATCGATCAAACCCATCGTGCGCAAGTTGTTGAAGCGTTGGCAGAGAGGCGTTGCATCATTGACGCCAATGTTTCTCTTCTCGGCTTTACACTCCACGGCTGTGCGTATGGGCGAACCATCAGCAGTCCTCTGGACTGCATACACGTCGATCTGAAGCCCACCCAGGTTCTTGTTGTGCTCAACCTCTGCGCCAAGATCCCTGTAGAGTTGCGCTACTGCGAGTTCAAACCTCAAATCCTCTTTGCCGGTCACTTGCCAGTCCTTGTTGGGTATCATGCGTCTGCGATAAGCCTTTGGCGAGTGCCAACGAGATGAACCACAAGGGCTGCCGTGTCCTTCATGGTCCACCGCATCGCCTCTCGACTGCCACACTTCTATTCGGCGAGTCCCTGAGAACTTCCTCTTGCAGATATAACATAAAACTGCTCAGCTTCTTAGCCGGCAATGGTTGGCGGCCCTCTACGGTGAGCAGGGCGTTACCCCCCCCACACCCAAACTCCCACACCAAACTCCCAAACTCCTTGTCTCCGCACGATCTCCCGTGTATAATACAGACAAGGAAAGGGAGTACGCACGTTGGAATACAGAACACTCGGTCGCACGGGGAAGCAGGTCTCGCTCCTCAGCCTGGGATGCATGCGCCTGCCCGCCGATGACGACGAAGGCGCGCAGGTCGTCCGACGCGCCGCAGAACTCGGCATCAACTACTTCGAGACCTCCAACTGGTACTGCGAGTCTCGCAGCGAGATCAAGGTCGCCAAGGGCCTGACAGGCCTTCGAGACAAGGTCTTCATCTCCACCAAGGTCAAGATCGGCCCCACCGTTACCGGCGATGACGTCCGCCGCTCCTTCGAGGACTCCCTCAAGCGCCTGGAAGTTGACCGCGTGGACTTTTATCAGGTCTGGGACTTCCGCTGGGACGATCACGAGGCCGTGATGAAGAAGGGCGGCGGCCTGGATACCATCGAGGCGCTTCGCGACGAGGGCCTCATCGGCCATATCGGCATGACCAGCCATGAGACCAACGAGCACGTGATCGAGCTGCTGGATACCGGACGTTTCGAGAGCGTCACCCTGAGCTACCACCTCCTCAAGCGCGAGGTCGAGCCGGTGATCGAGTATGCCGCCGAGCGCGGGATCGGCGTCGTGATCATGACTCCCCTCGCGGGCGGACTCCTCGCCACCCCGTCCGATGTTCTCGCGAAGCTGGTCGGGGCTCAGAGTACGAGCAATGCGGCGGGCGCGCTCCGATTCGTCATGTCGAATCCCCATGTGAGCACTGTCCCCTCAGGCATGACATCAGTCGCTGAAGTGGAGGAGAACGTCCGCACCTGGGCCGATTTCAAGCCCCTCAGCCCGCAAGAGCTGACCGACCTTGCCGCCAGGTTGGACGAATACTCCGCCCTCGGTAAGCAATTCTGTACCGCCTGCAGCTACTGCATGCCCTGCCCGAGCGGCGTGAAGATCCCCAGGCTCTTCGGCATAAGAAACCGCTATGTGATCTTCGGCATGCATGATTGGGCGACCCGCTCCTACCGCCGAATGACCGAGGGCCTGCCCGACGCATGCACCGAGTGCGGCGAGTGCGAGGCTAAGTGCCCAAACGGCATCCCCATCATCCGCCAGCTCAAGGAAGTCGCGGAGATGTTCGCAGGAGTCCGGGATTGAAGTTGTATGCCATCGCCTGCGAGGTCATCACTCGCGAGTGCTTCCGCGCCGCTGCCAATTCTCCGCACGTCGTGAGTCTCTCAATCAAGGAGTTCGGACTCCACGAGCGTCCGGACGACCTTCGCGCGGCCCTCCAGGCGGAGATTGATCAGGCCACAGGTTATGACTACGTCCTTCTTGGTTACGGTCTCTGCAGCCGCGGGACCGCCGACCTCGTCGCCCGCGAGACTCCCATCGTCATCCCTCGCTCCCACGATTGCATCGCCCTCCTCCTCGGCTCGCACGAGCGGTACCAGACGGAGTTCGCCGGTCATCCGGGCACGTATTACTACAGCCCCGGGTGGGTCGAGCGCAAGGAAGGCGAGGTCACCCAGGGCGGCTTCGAGGTCGTGAAGGACCGCCAGGCCGAGGAGCGATTTCAGGAGTATGTCGAGAAGTACGGCGAGGACAACGCCCGCTTCCTCTTGGAGCAGGAAAGCCAGTGGCTGGCGAACTACAATCGGGCCGCGTTCCTGAACATGGGCCTTGGGGATATTGACTACTACCGCCGGTTCACTCAGCAGGTCGCCGAGAGTCACGGCTGGTCCTATGAGGAGCTTGCCGGCGACACCCGCCTCATTGATCGCCTCCTCGCAGGCGACTGGGATGAGTCCGAGTTCCTCATCGTCCGCGCCGGCCACCGCACCATCGAATCCGTCACCTCCGGCATCATCTCGGCGGTCTAACACATAACGAGTAATCCGTAAGAGCAGTCCGGTTACGCATTACTCCTTACGGATTACTCCTATGCATCGCTCATCACACCTGGTATTTATACCAGTTTTTCACCGCTCGCTCAGAATCCCCATTATGCCCTATTGACTTTTTTCATATTTGGCGTATATTGATAGGTAGACAGCCCGCTTAGAGTGCTGATTTGGGAGGAGAACAATATGAAGACGGCATTCCTACTTGTAGTCCTCGCAGTTGTTCCACTCTCGCTAGCCAACATCGCACAGGCATCAGCGACGAACTGGATGTCATATGTTCAAGCCGACTCAATAGATGGCCTGAATTCCGGCATCATGGGGCAACTTGGTGTCAAACCCACCGCCCTCGACACCTGGGATCCCTACGACGGCCTGCCCATAGACTTCGACACCGCTGGCACGGATTCGAAATGGGTTGCCTTCCCGCTCACCGGAGACACGGCCTCCACGCTCCAGCCGAACCTATACTCCAGGAACTACATGTCAACCTCCGATCCCTATGAGTATCCCGCGGGCTCAAAGACATGGTCCTTCAAAGTGGCTGGGCTCAGCGCATCCACTGGTCCCATCCGCCTGAGGTTTAAGACAGGCTCTTTAACCAGCACACTCCCGCCGGCGCCAGGACTGGATTGGCGGTACTATTGGGTGAGACTGGTTGACAACCGTGGGCAGGTTATCAACAAGCCCTCTTGGGCCGGGGCCGGCGGCGGTGTCTGGGATCCAGACTACTGGTGGGGCGTGTTACCGCTGGCAGTTCCGGCAACCACCAACACGTATTTTGGAGAGATCATCCTGCCCGAGCTGCGTCTATCCGAGAATACGAATACTGCCATGCTGAGCGAGGGCTATGAATTCCAGTTCATCTATGGCTCGGGTGACATCGTCCCCGAGCCCGCGAGCCTCTTCGCGCTCGGGAGCATGTTCGCCGGTCTCGCCCTCTATTCCCGCCGAAGACTCGGCCGTCCTTGACTAATACCCTCCCCTGTGATAGAGTTTCTTGCTGGACACAGGGATGGCAAAAGCACTCATCACACTCTTGATATTCGTCTCAGCGGCGCTCCAGGCGGCGACGGTGGGGTTCGTCGCTCCGGCAGAGGGCGCCACCATCGGCGGCAGCGAAGTCGAGATCAAGGTCGCCTTCACCACTACCGCCGAGAAGCCGATTACCAAGCTGGAGGTCTTCCTCGACGGCGACTTCATCACTGAGCGCCCCTGGGAGAGCGCCGAGTCCAAGGGCGAGTGCTCCTTCACCTGGGATACCCTCCGCACCACGAACGGCCCGCACAAGGTGGACATTCAGGTTCTCTCGAAGGACGAGTACCTGGCAACGGGAAGCCTGACCGTTACGGTGGTAAACAAGGTACCCGACATGACGCCCCCGACGATCGTGATCGTCAGTCCCAAGGAAGGGGAGGCCGTATCGGGGACCATCACCATAGTCGTGGAGGTGTCCGATGACGGCCCGACCGAGCCGTTCGTGAGCATCTACATTGACGGCTCGCTCCGTGCAGTGAAGAACCACGGGCCGTATACCTGTGAGTGGGATACTACGACCGGCGGAGATCGGTCATACACCATACGGGCCATTGCCGTTGACGAAGCAGGGAACAAGGCGGAAGCCAAGCCGGTGAAGCCGATTGTTCGAAACCCGAAGAAACAAGTGCCGATCATGGAGAGAGACTACAGACCGTAGACAGCAGACCAGAGACTCCGGAAAACCCCTCGGGGTCCGTTGTCTGTAGTCTACAGGCTCTAGTCTATCGCCTAGCTCGCCTTCGCGGTTTCTGCCTTTTCCTTACTCGGTTTGGCCTCGACCTTCTCATCTTTGTGCCCGTTACCGTCGTCTTTTTCTGGTTTGCGGTAGTCCGTAATATGAAAACCCGAGCCCTTGAACACAATGCCTACCGGATAAAGCAGTCGCTTTACCTTGCCCTTGCATTCCGGGCACTCCTTCACCGGGTCATCGGTCATCTTCTGGACAACTTCGAATGTATGCTCGCAAGCTTTGCACTTATAACCGTATGTCGGCAACTACGCCCACCTCTCAATTCATCGTTTCATGTTATTATATCAAAGCTAGCGCGGATTCGCAAGATAAGCGCGAAGTGAGGCAGCCGGTATGAAAATCGAGCGGATTGACGTTTTTCCATTAAACCTCCCGTTCCTCACCGAGTTTAAGATCTCGCGTGGATCTGTCGGTGGGCCGAAGGCAGGCGCGCCCCATGTATACTTGCGGGTCACCACCGATTCAGGCCTCGTCGGATGGGGGGAAGCGCGCCCCAGCCCCCGATGGAGCTACGAGACCGCCGAATCCGTCGTGACGACCATTCGAAACTACCTCGCGCCCTCACTGATCGGCATGGCTGCGACCGATCTGGAGGCCGTTCATGCCGTCATGGATCGCGAGATCGCTCCTGGTATCACGGTCGGCCAGCCGGTCGCGAAGTCGGGGATTGACATGGCCCTATGCGATCTCATCGCCAAAGATCAGGGCATGCCCCTGTACCGGTACTTCGGCGCGCGGGAGGCATCAGGGGTTGCGCTGAGTTACCTGGTAAGCGTGGACTCACCGGCGAAAGCGGAGGAAGTCACTGCGGCCGCCGTCTCCCAGGGATACCAGGGGTTCAAGGTGAAGATCGGGATGGATCCCTCGCTGGACCTGGAGCTCATTCGAGCCGTGAAGAACTCCGCGCCCAGTGCCTTCCTGTGGGCAGATGCGAACCAGGCCTACTCTGCCGAGATGGCAATCGAGCGAAGTCGTGACATGGCGGGGATCGGGGTTGACGTCCTTGAGCAGCCCCTCCCGGCGAATGACTTCCTTGGCCTCCGCGAGTTGGTCGCGAAGTCCGCAGTCCCGATCGCCGTTGATGAGAGCGTCTTCGCCATAAGCGACCTGGAGCAGTTGATCGAGCTGAAGGCGCTCGACATGCTCGTGATCAAGGTTTCGAAGATGGCCGGGCTTTCGCAGGCGCGCAAGTGCATCGAGCGGGCGATGAATGCCGGGATCGGCCTGCTGGGCAGCGGCCTGACCGAAACAAGACTCGGACTCACCGCGAGCGCGCATCTTTACTCGGCTTATGGCTTCAAGTATCCGGTTGATCTGAATGGTCCGCAGTTTCTGGCCGACGATCCCATCAAGGGCGGCGTGACGATTAGTCGGACGGTGGTCCATGTGAGCGAGACTGCGGGGATCGGCGTCGAGGTGGACGAGGGAAAGCTGGCCCAGTATGCGACGTAACCTCTCCACGGCAGCCTTCCCCGCGGCCATGATTCTGGTGGTCGCCGGCATCCTCGCGTGGGCGTGGCTCGCAACGTCCCTGTACATCGCCAATCCGGTCGTGAGTCTGAGCGATGATTGGGGCTATCTGAACGGCGGCTTGGACAAGGTGCACTCTTTCCGTGACACCGCCCGATGGTGGACCGGC
>DASRZD010000199.1:0-6372 GCA_035686805.1 Armatimonadota bacterium | reverse complement strand
CACCACACGGAGGGGTGCCAGAGCGGTTTATCGGAGCAGTCTTGAAAACTGTCGCGCAGCAATGCGCCGCGAGTTCGAATCTCGCCCCCTCCGCCATCCAGCACGCTAGAGACCGGAGACTGGAGACAGTAGACCGGTCTTTGTGCTGTCCGGGTCTGTGTAGGCTTGGTCCGCCTCCTCTATCAACGCAATGATCGCCCGCTCCGATTCTCTATATCGCCTTACGCTCTCCTCCACGGTGTGCGATATGTCTTGCCTGCGGTCCAGGATCCGCTGAGACACTGGCAGCCTGAGGAGCGTCTCCTCGTTAAACCTTGGGTGGTGCCCCCCTTCCTGTGATGCCGCCAACACCGCCTGCACCGGCTGTGATAGGAGAAAGCAAGCCAGGAATGCGATTGATAGCTCACCCACGGGACGCAGCACAAAGAACTCAGTGGAGCAGATGGTCTGCACGTCCTCAGCCCAGTTGTGTATGCCCGCATCCACCAAAGCGACTTGACGCAAGTACGGTCGGAGCCTCGAGATAATAACGTCACCCGGCTGAATAGCTTTCTTTGTGCTACCTATCTGGTGCGCTGGCACGGCCTCCTTCTTACAGACTACAACGCCTTCCCGCGCATCCGATGTGTCTAGGATAAGGTACCTCTGGGCCGTGCTCGTGGAAGCGTCAACCTTGCTCCCGCACAGAGTGATGATCTGGCCTAGCGACAACCCCCCTGTATCACTCGACTGGGATAGCAGGAACTCCCTGCGAGGGTCAAATCGTTCGGCCGCCAGAGTACAAAACTCGCCCAGCTCGCTCGGACGTTTGGCTACCCAGATTGCCATGTCTGCTCACCTCCATCAATAGACGGCACGTGGGAGAAGGTGTGGTAAGCCTCTACCATCTCTTCTAGGTCGTGATCAAGTCGGTCCCACATGGAATCCAAATGCCCCCGCCCCGGCCTGATCATATGTTGCCCCTTAGAATTCTTGCCGTCGCGCTCGCTAATGCCAAAGAAGATCGGTTGCTCCTGAACCGTTCTTACCCTAGGCTCGTTCTTCTGCAGGAACAGCACTTCTGCCTTTTGGTGGGTGTGCGGCAGGAATGTATTCCTCCCGAGGCCGACCACCGCCAGCACTCTGGTATTCTGTAGCAGCCACTTCCTCACGTACCCCCACGCGTCCGCCCCCAGCTTGTTATGGGGCAGGACAATAGCCATTCTCCCTCCAGGTCGGAGTAGCTGCACACATCTCTCTATGAACAGTACATCCCTTTCGACGGACAGCCTACCCTGACTTGACACGTATCCGTTAAGGAGGTGAGACTCCCTTACCTCACCTGCGAAAGGAGGGTTTGTTAGAACAACGTCAAAGCCCTTGTGGTGCCGCAACTGGCTTCTCGCAACGTCCTCGATGGTCAAGCTGGAGCCGTTTTCCGGTTCCTCCGTGCCCTCCCCAGCCAAGGCAAAAAGCCCAGCCATATCTGGCCGGAGCAGGCTATTCAAGCGAATCGCGTTTATCGAGGTGCCGCCTGTAAGCATGAATAGCGCCTTTGCTATCCGAACCGCTCGCGAATCAATATCGAATCCCCATAGCTTTGTCTTGCAGTATTCTGCGGATTCTTGCTCGGACATATCATGATGACAACGAATGTAGTTGAATGCGTGCATGAGGAAACCGCCGGATCCGCACGCAGGGTCGACCACTGTTTCGCCTTTATCTGGTTTGATCATTCGCACACAGAACTCAACGACATGTCGCGGAGTGAAGTACTGCCCCTTTGCGCCCTTTGCGCTCTTGGAAACGAGGAATTCAAAGAAATTGTCCATTACCTCAAGGCTGGAATCTGAGATCCTATGCTGTGCCAATACGTCCACGCATACCTGGAGGTGCTGAGGTGTCAACGCCGGCTCGAATGGGGGTCCAAGCACTCCAGGCCATGCCTGACCGGCTTCATTAAGCAAGCATGTGATCGCCCCATGTGTTGTTGCTTCATTGCTGTGTGAGTAAAAGCGTCGGCCCTTTCCACAACTCTCATCCCATAGTTTGGCGATCACCAGCTTGAAAACTTCCTCGAATTCGTCTTCCCCCGAGTTCGCCAAGACGAGTTCTTCCAGACGCACAAACAACGACTCCAAATCCCCCGGACGGTTGATATGTCTCTTAGCCATAGTTACCCCCTTTGAAGATTATCAAGAAATGCTGCCGTTGTCAAGTCACCCGTCACCAAAGCCGTAAATATACCAATTTGGGGTTTTTGTCACTATTGTGTGAAAATGTTTATGTGATACGGTTGCGGTGCAGCAACGTCCGCGTTACCAGGCACCGCCACTATACGGTGAACAAAGCGACTATGCCAGCAGCAAACAGACCGGAATACATGGAATTCGTAGCACGAATACGCTGTGTTCGAAAATCAAAGGGGGTAACGCAGGAAGAACTCTCTTTGCGGTTGGGCAAGCCGCAGTCGTTCGTGTCCAAGGTCGAAACGTGTGAGCGGCGACTTGACATTATTGAGGCAGCACACTGGTGCCTCGCTCTCGGGGTCACCCTTGACCAGGTTCTCCCTGCGCAGCTTCGGAAAGCAGTCGTGAAGTGTTTAGCTCAGTTAGAGAGAAGTGATAGATGAGTCTGGAGCGCACAAGAATATCTGCGGCCGAACTGGCTAAGTTACGAGGAGAACTCGACCCTCTAATAGGCACGCAGTTCAGTTCGATCCTAAGTCTGCCTGTCAAAGCTTTACAGGCGTTCGAACCTTCACAAGTGGGGACGATTGTGGGTTCACTGATGGACGCCCTTCTACCCTACCTTGAGAGTATCCCGCAGGTTGGTCTGACGAAGCATGAGGGGTTGATAGGCGAACGAGAGGGATATCCAGACTATAGACATGCTTCAGGATTTAGACTGGAACTGAAGCTTCTCTACAAAGACAACCCTGATCTCGAGATGAAAAGACCGCCTACACGTCGAGAACCTTCGGCACGTGTAACACAGAAAGTCACCGTGAAAAATGTAAACCCTGCGCTTGATGCGATGTTGCTTATTGCATATCAGCTTCAGCCTCAGGTCAATGATCCTGATTGTGTGAGTCCGACAATCATAGACCTCGAAGTGCTTTCTATGATAGAGTTGGTCGAGGCACGTGATAAGCGAATGGTTGAGTGTGGCGGACGGTGGTTCGGCAACTACGAAACCCCCACCATTCTGAGCAATGCCGGCAGAAGGAACCTTAATCGAGGCCAACCGCTTGACATTGACTCATACGGACGGAAGGAGTCAGAAGGCAAGGATTTTAGCGAAGATACCAACTTCGGCAAGCTCAAACGTATACCGCACCCTGTACTGCAGGCATTTCTGCGTAAACACCATTTTATAGTGAATGAACAGTCTGAGTGTCAGATCTAAAAAAGGCCCCCCTGCGGTGGGGCCGCTTTAGAAGCCAAGAAAAGCCTAACTATACCATGATTCCAGTGTTGTGCCTCAGGAGCGTGCCATGTATCCCAAACCTGATTTCGAACGATTGCTGACTGCCCTCACATGCAAGGGAGAGCCGGACCGAGTGCCTCTTGTCGAGCTCGGGGTGAGTTGGGAGGTCATGGGCGGATTCCTCGGCCGGAAGATCTCGGGCTGGCCCGACATCGCCGAGTTCTATACCAAGGCCGACTATGACTACCTGAAGGTCACCCCGATGTACGACTTCAACCCCGAAAAGCGCACGCCCAAGGAAGGCATCCGGTCCAGTACCGGCAAGTTCAGCGCGAACACGGAGGACGACGTCAGCATCAAGTTCGCGACCGAGGGCTCGGGGATCATCACGACCTGGGAGGACTTCGAGACATACCCCTGGGTGGATCTGAAGGACGTGGATTACAGCGTCTTCGACCGAGCCAATGAGGTGCTGCCGCCGGGGATGAAGATCATCGGCCACCAGGCAGACATCTTCACCCAGCTTTGGGGGCTCATGGGCTTCGAGACGTTCTCATACGCGTCGGTCGAGGAGCCGGAGCTGGTCGAGCAGCTTACCAATAAGATCGGGGAGATTGTCTACGGCATGTTCGAAGTCATTGCCGAGCAGAAGAACGTCGGAGCGCTGTGGATTTCGGACGACATAGCCTACACCGAGGGACTGATGGTTTCGCCAGCATTCTTGCGCGAGCACATCTTCCCCTGGTATAAGAAGATAGGGAACTTAGCGCGCGATTTGGGCGTCCCATATATGTATCATTCCGACGGCGATCTTTGGCAGGTTATGCCCGATTTGATTGACGATATCGGCTTCAACGCACTCCATCCCATCGAACCGAAAGGCATGGAGATAGGCGAGTTGAAGCGCAAGATCGGGGATAGAGTGTGCTTGATCGGCAATATTGACTTAGGGTATACTCTCACTCGGGGGACGCCTGCCGAAGTCGAGGAAGAGGTCAAACAACGGATAAGGGAGATCGGCCCGGGCGGCGGATATTGCGTCGGCTCCAGCAACTCGATCCCCAATTATGTGCCTGTGGAGAACTACCGCGCGATGGTGGAATCCGCGCTCAAGTATGGCGCTTATCCAATAAGTGTGTAATGGAGAATCAGCGATGAAAAAGTACCTTCCATCTTTGGCAATCTTGACCGTCATGGGCGTGATCATCGCCGGATGCGGCGGTGGCGGAGGTGGAGGAGGCGGCGGTACTACCGGCGTATTGGTAAGTCTATTGCCGAGCACTGCCTCTATTCAGCCCAGCAAGTCCGTCGTCCTGACGGCAAGCATCGCCGGCGCGTCCAATCCTGCCCTCACGTGGACCCACGTCGGCGGCACCTTGATGGTCCTTGACAACGTGGCGACATTCATCGCCCCGGCCACGGCTGGCACGTATAGCGTGACGGCAACCAGCAAGGAGGATAGCTCCAAGAGCGCCACCGCTCAGATAGTGGTCAGCAACAGCGCGCCGGGAGGGAGCGTTACGGTGACCATTACGCCTGCGGATATCGAGTTGTCGCCGGG
This sequence comes from Armatimonadota bacterium, assembly GCA_035686805.1. GTDB lineage: Bacteria > Armatimonadota > UBA5829 > DTJY01 > DTJY01 > DASRZD01. Next base: position 1,403 of record DASRZD010000199.1, on the reverse strand, counting down.
CGATTTCATTGACCTCACAGCGACGGTCAGCGGCAGCACCAACAAGGCGGTCACGTGGGCCAAAAGCGGAGGTTCGCTCTCGGTCACGAGCAGCACGACAGCGAGATTCACGGCGCCGTCCACTGAGAACACATACACCGTGACGGCAACGAGCGTCGCCGACCCGAGCGCCAATACATCCATTCAGATTCTGGTAACCAGCGATGCGCCTCCGCCTCCGCCGGTACTCCAGTAGAATTTCAAATTTCAGATTGCAGATTTCAAATTGAAGGGAGGCCAAACCGCCTCCCTTTTTCGTTTATCGAGTATCTAGTATCGAGTATCAAGCATCCAGCAAGTATGCTATAATACCTCAGCCGTTTGCTATCTCCACTTCGGAGGAATCTCATGCTTATTCGTGTTGATTCGAGTGCCATATTGGGTGTGGATGCTTACATCGTCGAGGTGGAGGTTGATGTCTCCAATGCGAAGGAAGACTCGTTCACCATAGTCGGCCTCCCCGACGCCGCCATCCAGGAATCTAAAGAGCGGGTTCGGGCCGCGATTCGGAATACCGGCTATCACTTCCCATTCGGGAAGCGAATAACCATCAATCTCGCGCCGGCCGACATCAAGAAGGTCGGGCCGATCTACGACCTCCCGATCGCGGTCGGGATTCTCGCTGCGAGCGGCCAGGCCCCGACCGACCTCCTGCCGGATATGATGATCCTCGGCGAACTCTCGCTGGATGGTAATGTCCGCTCGGTGCATGGGGTTCTTCCGATGGCCATTGCTGCCCGGCAGGTCGGAAAGAAGTACCTCATCGTCCCGGAGGCGAATACTCGCGAGGCGGCGGTCGTGGAGGGCATCGGCGTGTACCCGGTCGAGTCCCTGACCGACGTCCTCAAGCTCATGGAAAACATCCGGTCCGCCGAGCCGGTGAAACTGGCTCAGGAAGACTTCGCGCTCGATCAGCCGACGTTCGATGTTGATTTCGCCGACGTGAAGGGCCAGGAGCACGTCAAGCGGGCGCTGGAGATAGCCGCCGCCGGGGGGCATAATATCATTATGATCGGCCCGCCGGGAAGCGGGAAGACGATGCTTGCCCGGCGCATGCCGACCATTCTGCCGCCACTCAGCCTGGAGGAGGCGCTGGAGACGACGAAGCTCTACAGCGTCAGCGGGCGGCTGGCATTGGGCACGGCGCTCATCACCCACAGGCCGTTTCGCTCGCCGCATCACACGACCTCGAACTCCGGCCTGAGCGGCGGAACGACTCACCTGCGGCCGGGGGAAGTCAGCCTCGCGCACAATGGCATCCTCTTCCTGGACGAGTTCCCTGAGTTCCATCGGGACGTGCTGGAGATCCTCCGCCAACCGCTGGAGGACGGGCATGTGACCATCAGCCGGGCAAGCGGCTCGCT
>DASRZD010000198.1:0-2204 GCA_035686805.1 Armatimonadota bacterium | reverse complement strand
ACGCACCAGAACCGATTGCTCCTCCTGAACTCGATCGGGCGCTGGATGGTATAATCGCTTCTGCAAGACGGGACTTGGTATGAGAAAACCATTGACAAGAGATGAGGTCGTCTCGGTCATAGAGGGACGCTCGATCGCGCCCCGAGTGCCGATGATGGTTCACTTCTGGTGCAGCCCGCAGCGGTTTGGAGATCGCGAACAGGCGGCGAGGGAGATTCTGGAGGCCTATCCCATGGACCTCCAGGTCATGGGGATCAACATGCCCCAGGTCTTCAATGCGCCGGAGGACGATCCCGAGTACCGCTGGGTCAACTATGACGACCCCTTCAAGGACTCGAATGTCGCCATTGACTCGCGCATGGCGATTGATGATTGGAACCGCCTCGAAGGCATCCTGGAGCACTTCCCCAAGCCCAGCTATCCCAATCTGATCCCCGGCAATCCGCCCTCCGACGGCAGATATCGGCTGGGGAATTTCTGGTTCTGCTTCTTCGAGCGGCACTGGTCGCTGCGAGGCATGACCAACGCCCTCATGGACTACTATCTCTATCCCGAAAGCGTCCACCGCCTGTTCCGCGCGCTGACCGACTTTTACCTGGGCATGATGGAGCGGGCCGCCGCGATTGGGCTCGACGGCATCTTCACCAGCGACGACCTCGGCACTCAAACCGGCCCGTTCTTCTCACCGGCGATCTTCAAGGAGTTCTTCGTCCCATATTACCGGGAGCTGGTGGCGAAGGCTCACTCGCTGGGGATGCACTTCTGGCTTCACTGCTGCGGCAATGTGGAGGAGTTCATCCCCGACTGGATCGAGATGGGCCTGGATGTCCTCCACCCGATCCAGAAACACACGATGGACGATGCGACCATCGCCCGCCGGTTTGGCAAGGACATCTGCATCTGGGCGGGGCTGGACGTTCAGCAGGTGATCCCCTGGGGCACGCCGGAGGAGGTCCGGGCGGAGATTCGCTTCCTGATCGACACTTACCTCCGACCCGAAGGACGGCTCATGCTAACCGCAGGCAATGGCATCACTGAGGACTGTCCAATCGAGAGCCTGGGGGCATTCTGCGATGAAGCGTACAACTATGGGCTGAAAAAAGTTGCCACTCTCTGACGACATCAAGAGTCTTGCACACGATGTTGGCTTCCATGCCGTGGGAATCACGACTGCGGAGCCGTTCGTGGAATCTGAGCGGGCCCTGAAAGAGCGGTACGATCGCGGGCTGCTCGAGGGCTCGGGCTATGACCCGGAGGTCATCCGGCTCTATACCCATCCGAAAGAGACCCTGGCGACCGCACGGTCTATCATCTCGGTGGCGATGTCCTACTTGTCCGACGAGTCAGACAGGTCAGACCGGTCGGATACTCCCAGGGGATGGCTAGCCAGGTTTTCCAGAGGCTTGGACTATCATCAGGTGCTCCAGGAGCGGATGTTCGTCCTGGCAGGCGACATTCGGGCGAAGGTCGGGGGGCATGTGGAGATTCGATCATTCGCCGATACCTGGCCAATCGCCGATCGGTCGGCCGCCATCCGATCCGGCCTCGGCTCGCGAGGAAAGAACACCTGCGTCTACGCCGGTGAATATGCCTCCTGGGTCGTGCTTGGGGAGCTTGTCACCGACCTGGAGCTCGATCCCGATCCTCCCGCGCCTCTCGATATCTGCGGCGAGTGTGACGAGTGCATGAAAGCCTGCCCGACGGGCGCAATCTGCGAGCCTTACACGGTTGACGTGAAGATCTGCCTCTCGCACGTCACTCAGTCGCCGGGCTTCATCCCCCACCCGCTTCGAGAGAAGCTGGGCATGAGGATATATGGCTGCGACACCTGCCAGTCCGCCTGTCCGCTGAACAAGGAGGCCCGCCCGGGGAACATAGACGACTTCCGCCCGTATAAAGGACTGGGGGCGTATCCCGAGCTGCTGCCGCTGGTCGATATCACGCCCGAGGAGTTCGAGGCCAGGGTGAAGCCGACGACCGCGGGCTGGATTCGGCGAACCCGCTTCCGCCGCAATGCTATAATTGCCCTGGGGAATATCCGCGATCCGGTTGCCATTCCCGAGTTGATCCAGGCGCTCTCGGACCCCGAACCGGTGATTCGAGGAAATGCGGCATGGGCGCTTGGGAAGATCGGTGGATCTCGCCCGGCACTCGAATCGGCCCTCGCCCGGGAGACCGACCCGCAGGCCGCTGACGAGATTCGA
>DASRZD010000197.1:0-2525 GCA_035686805.1 Armatimonadota bacterium | reverse complement strand
GCGGCATCTTCCCGAGCGTGGACCAGTTCCTCAAGGGCATCGAGGGCCATGTCGTCCTCCTGTTCCAGACCGGCTGCGGGATGGTCGTCACGACCGGCTACCCCTATAGTTCGCACCGAGTGACCTATATTCACAATCTCTTCCAGAACGGCGCTTCGACCATCGCGGGCCTGGTGGAGATGTATCGCGAGCGCAAGAGGCGCGGCGAATTACCAGGCGACCTGGACCTGACCTTCATCATGGTCACAGGCGACGGGGGCATGGACATCGGCATAGGCTCGGCAATCGGGGCGGCGCTCAGGGGTCATCCGATGATCATCCTGGAGTATAATAACGAGGGCTACCAGAACACCGGCTCGCAGCTCAGTTACGCGACTCCGCTCGGCCATGCCACGACCACCAGCCACGTCGGCGCGAAGAGGGTAGGGAAGCAGTTCGCTCACAAGGACACGGCGCAGATCATGGCGGCCACCGGGATTCCATACGTTTTTACGAGCGTCGAGGGCCTCGGCACTGACCTGATCAAGAAGGGCGCGAAGTCCCAATGGCATGCCGGGCAGGGGCATTTCGTCTACGGCCGGGTGTTGAGCGTATGCACCCTCGGCTGGCGCAGTGACGAGGAATTGGGGACGAAGCTGGTCCAGACCGCCGTTGACTGCTGCTACTGGCCGGTCTATGAGATCGAGAACGGCAAGACGACCATCACCTACAACCCCGAGGAGAAAGGCCGAAGAGTTCCGGTGACCGACTGGCTCAAGATGATGGGCAAGACCAAGCACCTCCTAAAGCCCGAGAACGCCGAGTGCCTTCAGGAAGTCGAATCCGACATCGAGCGCCGCTGGATTCGCCTGAAGGCAATGCACGAGAGCCCTGTCCTTTGAGACACGCAGAAAAGCAGGAGATAGGCATCGTCTTGTCGAAAGTATTTCCCAATGTCGTTCTGAGGCCGGCATATGGAAGAAGACAAGCTATCCAGGCTTTCCGAAGAGATCGCCGCCCTGAAGGCCCGAGTCGAGCAACTCGAAGGACGGCTCGGTGCTCGGGCGGAGGCAGCTCCAACTCCGCCGCCGACTCCTCCGCCGCAAGTCGCTCGTCCTGCTCCCGTTCCTCCACCACCACGACCGGCGACCCCAAGGGTGCGGGCTCGGCCCGACCGATCCGGCCTGGAAGCCGAGATCGGCGGCAATTGGCTGAACAAGATCGGCGCAGTCGCCCTCGTTCTCGGCATCGCATTCTTCCTGAAGTATGCCATTGACAACCGTTGGATCAATGAGACCGGCCGCATCATCGTTGGCATCATCGTGGGTCTGGCGTGCGTCTACGGTGGCGAGTACTTCCAAAAGAAAGAGTTGCCGAAGTACGCCCAGGGGATTTCCGGCGCAGGTATAGCGATCCTTTATTTCACCATTTTCGCCGCCTTTGCGTTCTACCGCCTGGTTCCTCAACTCCCGGCGTTCGCATTTATGATCCTTGTGACCATCACGGCGATTGCTCTTTCGGTAAGGCACAATGCAATCGCCATCGCCATCCTGGGGATCATAGGCGGCTTCCTGACTCCCGCGCTCATCCGAGGCGGGGTCGGCGGGGAAGGCGACAATACGGTGGGACTATTCACCTATATTGCCATCCTCGACCTGGGAATCCTGGGGATCACGAAGTATAAGGATTGGCGCGCGCTGAATCTCCTGAGCCTCGCGGGGACCTCGCTCGTTTTCGCAGGATGGGCGGCCGACTACTATCTGCCGAAGAAACTTGGCATCACCATGCTCTACCTGACCATCTTCTATGCAATCTTCGCCGCCCAGTCGTTCGTCCAGAACGTGGTCGCTAAACGACCGATGAATGCCGCGGACATCCTGATGGCGGTCGGCACGCCCATCCTCTATTTCGCCACCAGCTACTCGTTGCTCATGCACGACTATCGCATTTATCTGGGCATCTTCGCGGTCGTGGTGGCGGCGGTGTACATCATCTTCTCGCGCCAGGTTCAGATAGCAGGCTACGAGGACAGAAGCCTCAGGCTGCTCTACCTTTCGGTCGGAGCGGCTTTCCTCATAGTCGCCATCCCGATTCAGCTCAAGCAGCACTGGATCACAATCGGATGGGCCGCCGAAGCAGCGGTCATTGCCGGAATCGGGTTCTACATGAACAGCCTCCGAACAAGATACGTGGCCCTGGGATTGTTAGTACTGGTGGTGATTCGCCTGCTATTCTGGGAGACGGTAACACAAGTTACGACTCTATTCCTGAACCAGCGGTTCGGGACTTTCCTGTTTGCGATTGCCATGATAGCGCTCGTGGCTTGGCTCTACCGCCGATATCGTGACGTCACGTCGCCGAGTGAAGCCGGCCTGCCGACCGTCCTTGTGATAGGCGCCAATCTCCTGATGATCTGGGTGCTGAGTTTCGAAGTAACGGAGATGGTATCACGAACGGTGGAAAATGGGTTTCGAGAGATCAGTGCCAGCGCTGTGGCATTGTCGGCGGTATGGGTGGTGTACGGCGTCATAATGCTTGCAGTGGGC
>DASRZD010000196.1:0-11373 GCA_035686805.1 Armatimonadota bacterium | reverse complement strand
ACATCGAAGGGCCTGAGCGAGGCATCGTAGTAGCATCGGCCGGCCATATAGCAGTTGAGACCATGATTCCACCAATAGCCCTCGGGGTAGACGAGCATGTAGATGGCGTCAATCCCCTTGTCAAGGATGTATCGCCGGTCGCCCGATAGCACCTTCGTGTAGGGGGCGGAGATCCACGGGGTGGCGAAGTTGTCCGTGTAATACATGCACAAAGTTAGACCCTTGACCGCCTTGCGCCAGGTTTCCAGGTTATCAATCATGTCGTAGCGGGGGTCATCGAATCCGAAGCCGTGATAGCGTCCCCAATGCGCCCAGATGATCCTCAGCTTCGGGTTAGCCTTAGTGACCTTCGGCGGCTCGGAGACAGGCCCATAAGCCCCGACGGTCTCGACCTTTACGCGAGGAGCGCTCACCTGGAGGCGCTCGATCAATTCATTGATGATTAGGAAAACCAGATCGGCAGGCATCCATTTCTTGCACTCAGGGCACTCGCAGGCCTGGCCGCCGTCATTGCCAAGGGTGCAGAAGATGTCAATGCCAGGGCTCTCCAGGACGAACTGCTCGGCATTGTCCACGAACTTCTTCCTGGCTTCGGCGTTCGACCAGCAGAACTGCATGCCCTTCAACTGCGGAAGGCGCTTGCCGTCCCTCATGCCGAACCACTCGGGGTGATCGGCGAAGTATTCCTCCTTCATGAAGTGGATGAAGCTGTGAGCCGGGCCGTGGAGGAGCATGCCGCGCTTCTCCATCTCGCCGATGACGCCGACAGCCACCATTTCCTTGTACTGATCGCCGACGTAGGTCTTCCAGTCGCACTGCCAGCCGATGCCGTTGTACCGGGCCTTCATCGCGGCGTCGAGCTGCTTTTTCATGCGTTCGGGGTTGATCTCGAAGAAGAAGGCGCTGGCATTGCAGATGCGGATTGGGATCTGCGAAGCCTTCGCCCATGAGTCTTCCTCGAACTGGATGACATCCAGCCTGGGGATGACCTCGGGGTCTTTGGGGTCCTGGGTCGGGTAGAACCACCGGCAGCCCAACTTCTCCAGCAGGTCATAGACTCCGTAGACGACCCCTCGCTCATTGTCGCCGGCGATGACGATCCTGTCGCTCGTGATGGCGATTGCATAGCCATCATGGCCCTTCGCCTCAGGCAGGTCGGCGTCTATATCGCTTCGCAGCCCGACGACGATGGCGGGTGAGCCCTCGCCGATGGGCAGATTGAGGCCAATCTGCGCCAGGTATCTCTGCAGCTCACCAACGGCGAAATCGGATTTCGAGCGATTGGTTATATGCCAATCAGCGGCGATTTTCATTTCAGTATCTCCACGGAGTATTCGCCGGTAAGGTGATCGCCTTTCCTGAGCACGACCTGACCGAGGCGGCAGTAGGAGAGAATGTGCATGTTAGCCGCGTCCTTGGACATGGCGGGGCGGACGTGAGCGTCGGCGTTCGCATGAACCGCCAGCCCGCCGCCCTTTGGATTCACGAGCGATGCCTGGTATATGTTGAACTTGACCGAGCGAAAGTCGTTCGTGCCCATATCGGTCTGGTCCTGCGACCAGGGCCAATCGGGGCGATGGGGTGATGGGGTGATGGGGTGATGGGGTGACCAGGCTTTCGCTGAGCCTTGCGTGCGGCCGATGAAGTCGTCGGGGTAGACGTCCCACTCCGACCACCGATTCCACCAGACAGTATCGCACTCCGGCTTGAGGGCAAACCGCACGCCCGCCTCGCGAGTGTTCATGTCCTCGCCGGAGTAGGTGTAATCGTATGCAACCTTGCCCACCCCGCTCTTATCAATCAGCCAGGAAATCCACCCGGCGAACAGATCATAGTGGTCGTGGATGGTGATCTTGAGACCCTGAGGGGTCTCCTCTATGTCTATCTTGTCGATGGTCCTAGTCTTCTCATCCGGGAAGACAGCATACGGCGGGGAGTTCGGCCCGGCGAGATCGCCGAAGTCATAGCGGGTGACATGGACGGATGGGAACTTGGTGACCGGCGAGCCGGTGATGCGACCGGTCGTGCGATCAATGGTCATGCTCTCGATCTTAATGGTCTTGCCGTCGTCGCTCCACTTGGGCGGACCGGATGGCTGAGGCAGCGGTTTCTGAACCTCCTTGCCCAAGTGAATTGCCAAGGTGTTGATCATCTCGCCCTTGGAGTCGGTGACCCGCAGGATGACCCTTTCTCCTTCGGGCGTTCCCGGCGGGAGCGGAATCTCGATCTCGCCTTGAGAGGCGGGCGGCAGGCTTACCTTGAGGCTGCCCTTCTTGGCATGACATTCCCAGGTGAACCTCAACTCACTGAGGTCGGTGAAGGAGTAGCGGTTCTCGACCGGCACTCGAGTGGAGCTTTGGCCGGGCTGGAAGTCTACATGGCGCTGGGGAAACCACACGGGGCTGAAGATGAGCTTGGCGAGCCACCATTCAGGCTTCGGGCGACGCCAGCCGTCAATCAAGCCCCAGAAGCCGTGAACCCACGCATACCCGACGTGCTTGCCGCCCGCGAAGTAGAACGGCTCATCGAACGCCGCCCAGATCGCTCCGCCGATCATGTGATCGGAATGATAGAGCCCGCTCCATGCGCCGGGCTTGGCGCACGGCTTCATGACCGGCCTGTCGTATTCCGCCGAGACCGCCTTGCTGAAATCCGAATCCGGCTCTGCCTGGCCCATGCCGAAATACTCCCGCAGCCCCGGATTGATCATCACATCGGTTTGATCGTGGCAGACAGGAAACCAGTATTCGCCGATGAGAATCGGGCGCGGGTTGTCCTTGAACTGCTCGTGCCAGGGCATGGGCGGGTAATGGACGTTCGCAATGTCGCAGATCTGGTCGGGATCGGGGTTATTGAAGGTCGTTGGGCGAGTGGGATCGAGCTTCTTGAGCAGATCATTCGACACCTCGAAAAACTTGTTGAAGTTCGATTCGTTCGCGAGCGACCAGATGATCACGCTGGGATGAGAATGGCAGTAATCAACCATGGCGGAGGTCGGGGTCAGGACCTCCTTGATGGGGTCCATATCCGACCGAGGGCCGACCCAGCAGAAGGGGGCTTCGACCTCGACATATATGCCCAGTCGGTCGCAGGCATCGAGAAGCTCCTGGGGCGGCGGATAGTGCGAAGTGCGGATGTAGTTCAGGTTCGCGGCCTTCAGGAGCTTGACGTCGCCCTCGGCGACGTGCATGGTATCCGCGCGGCCGGTGAGTGGGTCAATCTCATGGCGGCATGCGCCCGCAAGCTTCACCTTGACGCCATTGATGAGAAGCTGCCGATCCTTGACCTCGATCTTTCGGAAGCCGACGTTTCGCTCGATGGTCTCCAGGGTCTTGCCGTCTTTCTGCAATTCCAGCACGAGCTTGTAGAGATTGGGCTTCTCAGCATTCCATTTGAGTGGATTGGCCACCAGAATCCTGATCTCTGAAGCCAGCGCGTGAACGGACTGCTGCTTGCCGATGGACACCTTGACCGACAGCCCGTCGGCCAGGCCATCAACGGCTAGATTGAGAATCAGTTGGGCGTCCTTGTAATCCTTATCCAGGTCTGTGCTGATGTGCAATTCAGTGATGTGCGTCTCGGGCAGCGCGAAAAGCCTCACCGAGCGGTCAATCCCGCCGAGGTTGTGGAAGGCGTAGCCGCTCGAATACGAGAGCGTCTCGGAGACCGTGGCGACGGTCATGCGAAGGTCGAGACGATTGCTCATGCCGGGATGGACGAAGTCGGTGACATCCCACTCGACCGGGGTGTAGAGGTTCTCGCTGTATCCGAGATGCTTGCCATTCACATAGTAATCCGTCCCGGCATGGATGGAGTCGAATCGGAGGATGATTCGGCGGCCCGCGCATTCTTTGGGAACGGTGAACTCGCGCGCCATTGCGACCGGCTTGTCCTGCGGGACATCGTATCCCTGCTGAAGCCATTGGCCGGGGACTTTCATCTTGCCCCATGTCTTGTCATCAAGGGACAGAGTTCGGGCGTCCTCGGGCGGAGCGGGGTTGATGAGCCACTCGCCATCGAGCGAGACCTGCTTGCCGTCAACCGGGATTGCGCGGTAGTGCACAGGATCGAAAAATAGGTTCTCTACAGGCAAGGACATGCTAATCTCCTTTGCTGTTAACTGCACCTTCCCCTTAAGGCCGGCAAAGAGCTTCCTTGGGAAAGTGAAGCTGCCGTCGGGTTGGGTTTTCGCCACTCCCAGCGCATTCCCTTCCTGGCTCAGATGCACTTCGATATCCGGCACGCCGTCATACGCCAGATCGAGCAATCGGCCCGTCAATTCGGAATACGACCCCGAGACGCCCTCGAAGCGGATTGGGGGCTGGGGCGAAGGGCCGTTCCCCGACGGATCGGGGCTGGCTGCCCAAAGCTCGATGATGGAAGCGGTGGCATTGACCTCGCCGTGTATCTTGATCTCCAGAAGCATCTTGCCGTCTGCAGTAACTTCATGCGGCACTTTGACGATAACCCTGATTGCCTTCGCCTTCGGGAGAGGCAACGGAGCGTGCAACTCGATGCCATCCGCGCTGAGGCTCTGGACGCGATTGTATACGTGATCGCTCGAATAGGTGAGCGCGAGGACATAATCGAGTTTGGGGTCGAGATTCTCGTACCGGGCGGTGACCTCCTTGTAGCTGAAGACCGCCGACCGCTGCTTCAGGTCGGCATCCGTGTCGCTGGTGTTGAAGGTCCAGAGGTAGGAATCCGCCATCTGGACGTGCGGCTGGCGACCGACTACGCCGCAGTCATCATAGGCGTGAAGGCTATAGCCCTCGGGTATGGAATCAAGCATTGCGCATGCCCCCTGGGATGAGATGAAGGCCGCGAATAGGATTGCGAGGATCAGTCTCACTTGGCGACTACCCCCGGCGGAACCGCCGCCTTCCAGCCGGCATGGAGCATCTTCGCCAGCTTCGCCACCAACTCCTTATTCTCAGGCAGGTTCGCCAGATTGACGTTCTCCCCGGGATCTTTCTGATGGTCATAGAGCTCGATTCCGACCGGCTCCGAATCCTTTTTGGTCCACTCAGTATACCGGTAACGATCCGTACGCATGGTGTAGCCCATGACGTTGCCGGCACGAGGATACTGGCTAAAGGCCGCCTTCTTCCATGTGCGCTTGGGATCGTCCATGACCGGCTTCACGCTCACTCCCTCCAGCCCCTCGGGAATCGGCAGACCGGCGAGGTCACAGAGCGTCGGGTAGATGTCCACGAACTCGGCCAGGTTATCAGTCTTCGCCCCCGGGTTCTTCTGGCCGGGCGCCCGGAAAATCATCGGAGCATTGGTCGCGATCTCGAAATTCGTGTGCTTGCACCAGAGGCTGTTATCGCCGAGGTGCCATCCGTGATCGCCCCACAGAACGACAACCGTCTTGTCCTTCAGGCCGAGCTTCTCCAACTCATCCAGCACCCGCCCGATCTGAGCGTCGGTGTAACTGGCGGCTGCATAGTAGGCACGACGAAGCTCCAGCGCCTGCTTCTCGGAGACCGGGCCCACATCCGGAATATCGGTGTAGTTGCGAAGCTCTCCGTAGTTGGTGAGGGCAATGTCGGGGCAGTCCTTCGGCGGATTCGGGTTCGGGGACAGTCCGATCTTGGACGCGTCGGGATACATGTCGAAATACTTCTTCGGCGCAATGAACGGCAGGTGTGGTTTGTAGAAGCCGACCGCCAGGAAGAACTTCTTGTCCTTGATCTCCCGCAGGGTCTCGATCGCGTGATCGGCCACCATGCCGTCGCCGAGCGCGTTATCGGGCACGTCGGGATCTTCCCAGGCCGGGCCCCTCAATGCCACGCCTTTTCGCTTGACCCTGAGGGCCGCACCGGTCTTGGGATCTCGCTCCAGAACTTCCGCCGTGCCAAGCGGGCCCTTCGCCTCGATCTCCTCCTTCATCTTCTGCTGCGCGGCAAGGCTCTCTGGCTTATGGTAAGTCACGGCTTTCGGCGACCAGTGAGGAATCGTCCATGATTGCGGATCGTTCAGGCCGCCATGGTATATCTTGCCCATGCCCTGAGCATGGTAGCCCTGCTTCTTGAAGTACTCGGGCAGCGTGACGACGTCCGGTATGAACTTGCGGAAGTGATCCTCAAGGTTGTAGACCTTGGTGGTGTCGGGCCGGCATCCGGTGAGGAGGGAGGTCCTCGACGGACTGCAGACCGCCTGCTGGCAGTAGGCATGGCGGAACAGAGTTCCCTGGGCGGCGAGCCGATCGATATTCGGCGTCTTTATGACCGGGACGCCGTAGCATCCCAACTCCGGCCTCAGGTCATCAACCGCGATGAAGAGGACGTTGTACTTGCCCTCGTCCGCCAGTAATGATTGCGGCATCAGCCCCGCAAGCCCTGCATATGCGCCTGCAGCGAGGCCTGTTTTCAGGAAATCACGTCTCGTAAAACCCATCTTCGCTCCTCCATTCATTTCAGCAAGGCCGACTTCCAGCCGTCCTTGAGCATCTTGCTCATCTTGGCGACGAGTTCCTTGTTCTCCGGCTTGCCGGCGATGTTCACGTTGCCCTCCGGATCGGTCTGGTAGTCGTACAACTCGATGCCGACCGGGGCTTCACCCGGCACGGCCCACTCGGTATAGCGATAGCGCTCGGTCCGCATGCTGTGGCCCATGACCTTGTTGGCGCGCGGATACTGGCTGAGGGCCACTTCCTTTACCTTTGCCTTGGGATCGTTGATTATCGGCCTCAGGCTCTTCCCGGCAAGCCCCTTGGGGGTCGGGATGCCGGCGAGATCGCACAGAGTCGGATAGATGTCCACAAACTCGACGAGCGAATCGGACTTCCTGCCCTTGTTCTTCATGCCGGGGACGCTGACGATGAGCGGAGCGCGCGTCGCTTCCTCGAAGTTAGTGTGCTTGCACCAGTGGCCGTGCTCACCCAGCTGCCAGCCGTGATCGCCAAAAAGGACGATGATCGTATTGTCACGCAGGCCAAGTCGCTCCAGTTCGGCGACCACTTTGCCAACCTGGGCGTCGGTATAGCTTGCGCACGCATGGTAGCCTTTGATTAGCTGGAGCGCCTTCCTTTTCGGAACGGGACCTTCCTGCGGCATGCCAATGTAGCTGCGAAGCTCACCCCATTGGTAGAGGGCGACCTCCGGGCAATCCCTGGGCGGGAATGGATTATCGGCCAGTGTGAACTCGGTATCGGCGTACATGTCCCAGTACTTCTTGGGAGCGACGAACGGCAGGTGAGGCTTCAGGAAGCCGACTCCCAGGAAAAAACGCTTGTCCTTCAACTGTTGGAGGCACTCGATGGCCTTGTCCGCGGTCACGCCGTCGGGGAGCGCGTTGTCGGGAACATCGGCCGCTTCCCACGCGAGCGCTCTCACGGGGGTTGCCCGCTGGATCTCCAGTGGCAGGCCGGTCTTCGGATCTGTTTCCAGTACCTTCTTGGACTGGTATTTGCCTTCCTTTTGCATCTGAGCCTTCTTGTCGGCAAGGGCTGTCAGGCTCTCCGGGTCGGCGTAGCCGGGAACGCTCGGATTCCAATGAGGCACGCTCCACGACTGAGGGTCGTCCATGCCGGGATGGTATATCTTGCTGAGACCCTGGGAGTGGTAACCATTGAGCTTGAATTGCTCGGGCAGGGCGACTGCGTCGGGAACAGCTTTGCGGAAATGGGTGGTAAGATTGTAGACCTTCGTTGTGTCGGGCCGCAGGCTCGTAAGCAGTGAGGTCCGCGACGGCGTGCAGAGAGCCTGCTGGCAGTAGGCGTGATTGAATACCATGCCGCTTGCTGCGAGCGCATCAATATTGGGAGTTTTGGCGGTCGGGCAGCCGTAGCAGCCCAATTGTGTGCGGAGGTCGTCCACAGCGATGAAGAGGACATTGTACTTGCCCTCCTCGGCATCCAGGATCTGCGGCATGATGCCGGCGATGCCGGCCAACGCTCCGGCCATTGCGGTAGCTTTCAGAAACTCGCGTCTGTTCATTTGTCCTCCCTAGTTGTCCGCGGCGGCGCGGAAACCATCCACGTGAATGCCTCTCGGATGCGTGTGACCTGCTCCGGGGTGACGGTCAGGAATCGGTGTTTGCCGCTCTCAGCAGCGGTGAAATGGGTGACGTTCTTGTCGTCAAGGGTAATCCGGCCCGGCTCCGAGAGACCGAAGTAGCCTCGGTCAGGCCGAATGGCGTAGAGAACCGCCGTCAGATCCCAGGTCGGGCGGTCGTATGGCATCTTCTGGTAGGCGCGATAGGCCTCGGCAATGGGATGGTTCGCCGCGTAACCGAAGTCCTTTTCGATGCTCTCCGCGGGATAGAGAATGGCACCGCCGACTTCATATCCGCTGGCGACGATTGGGGCCGGCCATTTCTCGAAGACTATGCGGGAGGCCTTGGCGTCCATCTGGACGTTGTACTCCTCATCTGCGTTAGGGGGATATCCACCGGCCATCATGACATAGAGCCGAACCTTGCGCTTGACGAGGTCCTTGTCGGCAGGTGATTCGATCAGGCGGGCGAGGTTCGTCATGAATCCGACGCTCACGATGACCACCGAATCATCCGGCTGGGCTTCGAGGGTCTTGCGCAGGAGGCCGACCGCCTCGGGAGCGTCCGCCCCGGATTTCAGCTTGCGAGGATAGACGAACTTGCCGTCCACCTCTCGCTTGGCGACGACGCCGACATAGCCGTCCTCGGGCGTTTTGCCGTTCCGAACCATGCCGATTGGGAGGTTCGGGCGGCCATAGAACCGGTTGACCAGATCCACATAGACCGCCGCCCAGGGATTGTCCTTGCACACGGTGACTGCGAGCGGCTCGACCTCTCCCCTGTCGGCGAGGGTGTGGATCATTGCGAGCGCGAGGGCGTCGTCAATGTCATTGCCGATGTCGGTATCGAAAATCAACTTCACCGGCTGATTTGCGCTAGCTGCTATCATGGCTACTCCCAGGATTATACAAATGGCGAGAAAGGTTCTCATCTCACTTCTCAGCAGGCGGCTTAGGGGCAGCCCATTCCCCAAGATTGCCAAAATACGGGTACTTGTCCCAGCGATCATCATTGGGATTCACGGCGCGCGGATCATCCGTCTTCGCCATCCAGGTCTCCAGCCTCTTGGCCAGCTTATCCTTTACGTTCTTATACTTAGGATCAGCCGCCAGATTGTGGACGGTCCACGGGTCGCGCTTCAAATCGAAGAGCTCCTCGGCCGGGCGTTTGGCAGTTGCGAGGTCGAAGAACGGCTTGATCTTAGGATCATCACGCCGATCCAACAGCAACGACTTGGTCGGACCCGGGTCTATATCGCCGAAATCACCGACCGCCACCCACATCTTGGGATCGCCTGCGGGCCAGCGCTCGGGGTGGAAGTTGCGAATGTAAAGGAAGTCCTGAGTATGGATCGCTCGCGACGGATAGCCAAGGTTGTCCTTTCGGCAATTGACATGGCGCTCGCGCTCGGTGAAGATCGCCTCCCGGTGAGCCGGCCGGTCTCCGCAAAGCAGGTCCATCAGGCTGCGTCCGGTCATTTCCGGGAGCGGTTTCAGACCGGCTGCTTCCATGAAGGTCGGCGCGAAGTCCGTGTGGCTTACGACCTCATCCACCTTCCGCCCGCCTTTCACCTTTGCAGGCCAGCGGATGGCAAGCGGCATGTGCGTGCCTGCCTCGTAGAGTGTGGCCTTGCCTCGGGGGAACGGCAGGCCGTTGTCGCTGGTCATGACTACTATGGTATTCTTCGCACGCCCGGATAGCTCCAGATTATTAAGCACTGCGCCGCATTGCTCGTCGAACTTCTGGACCTCCCAGTAGTAATCGAGGATGTCGCCCCGAACTTCCGGCGTGTCCGGGAAGAATGGCGGGACTTCCACGTCCTCCAGGCGCATGCCTGATTCCAACCCGCAGCCGGGTTTATAGTCTCGGTGGGGATAATGGCTGCCGAACCAGAAGCAGAACGGCTTATCTTTGGGCGCTTTATCTATGAATTCCTTGAAGTTCCTAACCTCAGGCCCCGCGGGATTTCGAGTGCGCCCACTGCCTTCGAGCGGGCCGGGACCCCATCCCTTGCCGCTGAGCCCGACGAAGTACCCGTTTTCCTCCAGCACGTCGGGGTAGCACTTGAATCGGCTGGGGAGTATGCCGTAAAGATTCGAGCCCTCGTCGAGCCGGTGAATCGCCTGGCCGGTGAGGATTCCTCCCCTCGACGCGGTGCAGGTCGGGGCGGTGCAATGCGTATTGTTGAACAGCACGCCTTCTTTCGCCAGCTTGTCGAAGACGGGGGTCTTCACCACCTTGTCGCCATGGATGCCGGCGTGCGGATATGACCAGTCGTCGGCGATCATGAACACGATGTTAGGGCGTTCACCCTCGGACGATGCCTCCGCCGGCAGGATTCCACAGGCGTTCAGCGCCAATCCCGCTGCGGCAATTCCCGCTGTCTTGATGAACTCTCGCCGTTTCATGGTTTCGCCTTTACTGCTTTCTTGCCGAAGTACTCATACTTATCCCAGCGATCGTCTTTGGGATTCGTCGCTCGCGGATCGCCGGTCTCCTTCGTCCACTTATCGAGTCGGGCACGCATGTCCTGCTTAGCCTTGGCGTATTCAGGCTTGTCGGCGACGTTTTCGAGCTGCCAGGGATCCTT
This sequence comes from Armatimonadota bacterium, assembly GCA_035686805.1. Taxonomy (GTDB): domain Bacteria; phylum Armatimonadota; class UBA5829; order DTJY01; family DTJY01; genus DASRZD01. The sequence goes on along the minus strand of DASRZD010000196.1, from coordinate 782 downwards.
CTTGAGGTCATAAAGCTCCTCCTCCGGGCGCTTGTCGCACGCGAGATGGAAGTACTTGGCGAACCTCGGCCTGTCGCGCCTGAGGATGATCTGCTCCTTGCTAGGGCCGCCGTCAATATCGCCGAAGCCGAGCGCCTGGCGAGTGAACTCCCTGGGGTCGCCGGCGGGCCAGCGATCAGGGAAGGGATTCCAGATGTAGTGGAAATCCTTAGTGTGAACTCCCCGCATGGGATAGCCAAGGCTGTCCGCGCGGACATTCGCATGGCGCTCGCGCTCCATGAAAATGCAATCCCCATCGAGTGACTTGCCTTTGGTCAATACTCCCATCAGGCTATTGCCGGTCATGTCCGACGGCGGCTTGATCCCGGCGGCCTCGAGAAACGTGGGAGCGAAGTCGGTATGGCTCACGAAGCCGTCAACCTTGCGCCCGGCCTTGACCTTTGCGGGCCAGCGGATGGCGAGAGGCATGTGGACGCTGATGTCGTATATATTGGCCTTCGATCGCGGGAAGGGCATGCCGTTGTCGCTCGTCACGACGACGATGGTATTCTCCGCGCGACCGCTCGCTTCCAGTGCGGCAAGCAGTTCGCCCACCTGCTGATCGAAGAGCTGCACCTCATAGTAGTAGTCGAGGATATCACTTCGAACCTCGGGCGTATCCGGCAGGAATGGCGGGATTTCGACATCTTCGATCTTCATGCCTGACTTAGCGCCGCTCCCCAACTCATATGGGCGATGGGGGTTCGTGCTGCCGAACCAGAAGCAGAAAGGCTTGTCCTTCG
>DASRZD010000195.1:0-3359 GCA_035686805.1 Armatimonadota bacterium | reverse complement strand
CGCGCATGGCTCAACCTACCGCCGGCGGCAACGGAAGAGCCAAACCCGCATATTAGGCGATCGCTTGCCGGACTGAGGGCGCTCTACGCACTCTCGGATAAGGATTCGCGGGGCATGGTTGCGATGATCGAGACTGGGCTGAAAGCGGCTGAAGTATGGCCGCCATCAGGCCGGCGTCGGCGAGCGGATGGCGAATGACCGCATACATCTTGCCACTGACGGAGAGGAACCCCGGCCGTCCGTCATTCGCGGCCCCGTGCGGGATCTTGCCGAGGAGGGAGGGCGACTGGTACCGGACTCGATGCCCGGAGTCCACCACGAAGCCGGGCAGACCCCCGGCCTCACAGAAATTTTTGAATGCATCTAATGATAGCCGTTTCATTTTTGACCCGTTACCATTCTGGCGGGGGGGGGGGTACAAAACGGATAGTATTCCCATTTGGGGTGTGAGTCAATAGTACTGGCTTGATTATGAAGGAAAAATAATTATGAATGAAGATCCGATAGCCGAGGAAGGTTCAGGCAAACGGATCTGGATCGGGGGAGTTTCAACTATCCTGATCCTCATGTTCCTCGCCTGGCTCTTCACGTCCATCCCGGACGAAAACAGCTCGCCGACGAAATCCTCTACCGATTCCGCGCTCACCTTCGGCCAGACCGTCACCATCCGCCGCCCGTCCGTCTGTGCGCCGACGAAAGAAGGCCTCGATGCCGTCATCCGCTGGGCCGGCGTGAACCGGGCGGAATTTCTGCGCGAGATCGGCCGTACGGGTGCGGTCCTGCTCGGAGATGGCGATCAGGCCCTCATGCTCGATCCCGGCATCCTTCGGCATCAGATCCGGCTATCGAATGGCGAGGACTGTTGGGTATACCGGGAAGCGCTCGAACCGTAGGCCCTCCTAAACTGTTGCAAATAAAGAGAAAATAAAGTTTCCCCGCCTATTGACAACCGCCATAGCGGTGTGGCATAATCGGAGCATAGAGAATAAGAAAATGAAGGCTGAAAAGAAATCAGGTGGTTCCAGATGGTTCCCGGTTAAGCGGGGAGATGGAGTGATTACCGGGTACATCGAATTGGGGTGGGCTGAGAGTCTCAAAAAGTGGGTTTCCATCCCCGGCTCAACTGGGTGGAGAGACGCCCCTACGTTGGGCTGGCGGTAGCGCAACCGGCGCGCGGAAGCCGGACGGAAAAAGGAAAGGAAATGAATACGAAGGATAGCGAGAACAAGGTCGAACCGAAACGAGTTTTTGTCCCCAAGGGCTACCGATACGAAGTCGCATTTATCGCTCTAGTTGATATCGAAGTCATCGAGCCACAGATTAGCCCGGTTGGCCATGCCGATGGCGGGCGTCCGGTGATTCGGTATGTAAAGAGCAGTATCGATTGCCATCAAGGGTAATGGCTGAACGCATCAGTAAAAACCCCCACGCCGTAGCCCTCGGGCGGGCCGGCGGGAAGGCGAGCCGACGCTTGGCGAAACTGCCGGAGGAGGAGCGACGGCAGATTGCGGCAGCCGGCGGCCGGGCGCTCTGGCGGGGCCATCGACCGGGGAACCCGGCGTGCGAGTGCCGGGGGTGCGCGAGAAAGAAGAGCAAGCCGCCTACTTCGCGGCCTTGATCTTCCGGCCCTGGAGCCCGCCCTTGCGCGCGTTGAACCGCTCGTCGCGCAGGCTAATCCAATTCGCAAGGTCCCCGAGGATTTTGAACACCTGGAAGTCGCCAAGATCCCGATACCGGCGCGATTCCCGGCGGACTTTCCGTAGGATCTTTGATCTCTCTTCGGAAGCTGCTTTTTGCGGTGTCACTATGATGTCTCCTTCTATCAATCGGCCCACTCGCTGAGGGCCCAATAAGCCCGCTCGGCCATGTGTGCGACCGTCCCGGCGATCACCCAGGTCATGACGATCAAGACCATGGGGACGAATAGGGCGACGCAAACCGCAAAGCGCCTTATTCGCCTTCCCACCGCTTGGCCACTCGATTAAGCCGGCTCCCGGCAACGTCGAGCAGCCGGAAGAAAGCGCCGATGACAAAGGCCAGGATGAAGACGGCGCCGATGAGCTTCGTGAAGCTCCAGATGATTTCAAGCATGGCCTACGCCAGCCAGTCGCCGATCTTCTTCACGCCGTACGCCACCTGGACGGCAATCCGGGCCGCGGTCGTGCTGAGCGCCGGGTACTTCTGCTTCAGGAGTTCGCCGGCCGCGCCGAGCAGGTAGAGCTTCTTCTCGTCTTCGGTCAAATCCGGGTCAAAGAGCTTCGGGAACTTGGCGCGCACCAATGCCAATGCCGCGTCATCGATCGCTGTCGGCGTCAGCGCGGCGATGTACTCGATGATCGGGAGCGCTTCCGGGATGTACTTCAAGATCCAACTAAAGTACGCATCGGCCTTGGCGTTCGCGCCCGTGAACAACTCTTTCACTTTTGCGAAAAACTTCTTGATTGCATTCATAACGACCTCTTTCTATCCTCGATCCAAATTGAAACGTCGAAACTGTACTTATCGATGCCGCCGGAGAGTCGAATGCGCCGCCCGTCGAGCAGGGAAGTCACCGCTTCCGCGAGCGCCCGGCTGACATACCCGCCATCGAGCAATCCACGCAATTGCTGGCCGATCTGCTCGATGTCCTTCGAGTCTAGGACGTCAATCAGTCGCATCGGTAACCTCCGGCGGCCACTTGTCGGTTTCCATCATGCGGATCAGCCGCACGGCCCGGCTGCCGACGTCCCCGTACCACTTCGAATCTTTCATTTCAGCGACCGTGCGCGGAATATCCCCGGCCTCCAGTGCCACGAGCATCTTTCGGAACGTCTTGAGGCGGGGCATCCCGACGTTGAAGCACATATCCATCAGGACCGCCCGGCGGACGGCGGACAATCTGCTCCACCAGGGAAGCGCCCCGTCGAGTTCGAGCATCACTCTGGCGATGTCATTCGCCAGGAGATACCGTGATTCCTTCCGGGTGATCCCGATATCCTCGATGTTCCGGCCGACGCCGATGGTAAGCTTGCCGGCGGGGCAGCGGTACGGCTTTAGCCGTTCGGCCTCATGCAGCATTAGAAGGGCTTCGATTTTTCCAGGCATCGATCAACCTCGTCCTGCACCATTTCGCGGATTCGCTTCAGCCGGGCCGCGACAGAGGCGAGCTTCACCGTCCGTTGCGCGGACGGCGGGCCGCCCCAGTAGAATTGAAGCAATGGCATCAGCTCGCGGAGATGGCTGATGGGGTCTTCCATGTTTTCAGAACGACCGTACGCGATGGCGCGCCGGCGCGAATTGCGGCCAACCTGTACTCGTGGAGATATTCCAGGCCAAGCCGATTTGCTCGACTCTAGTCATCCCCACGAAGAAATCGATGG
>DASRZD010000194.1:0-5488 GCA_035686805.1 Armatimonadota bacterium | reverse complement strand
ATGCAGCAAGTATTCAGCAGGCCTAAGGCTCTTACGGACATTCAGATGGCGTATTGCCCGGGATGCACCCACGGCATTGCCCATCGTCTTGTCGCCGAAGTGATAGACGAACTCGGAGTCATGGAGCGCACGGTAGGCGTGTGTCCGGTTGGGTGCTCTGTGTTCCTCTATGAGTACTTCGAGTGCGATTCTATCGAGGCGGCACATGGCCGCGCTCCGGCTGTGGCGACCGGAGTCAAACGCTGCTTGCCGGACAAGGTCGTCTTCACCTATCAGGGTGACGGCGATTTGGCGGCGATAGGGACGGCGGAGATCGTCCACGCAGCCGCGCGAGGGGAAAACATATCCGTCATCTTCATCAACAATACGACCTACGGCATGACCGGCGGTCAGATGGCCCCCACGACCATGCTCGGACAGGACTCAACGACCACTCCAGGAGGACGGGATCAGGCGAAGGCCGGGTATCCGATCAAGGTGTGTGAATTTCTTTCGCCGCTGGAAGGCGTCGCTTATGTGGCGAGGGTTTCCCTTACCAGCCCCGGCAATGTTGCCAAGGCGAAACGGGCGATGAAGAAAGCATTCCAGACCCAGCTCGATGGGAAGGGGCTCTCGCTCGTGGAGGTGCTGTCCACGTGCCCTACCCAGTGGGGGATGAACCCTCTGGACGCCATGACGCACGTGGACAAGGTGATGACGCCATATTATCCATTGGGAGAGTTCAAAACCTAATGCGTAGGAGGAGGGCCTTTCCGGTTACGTTTTACTCATTACGCATTACGAGGAGTCTGCAATGCACGAAGAAGTCATAATGGCCGGGACGGGCGGTCAGGGAATCATGATCATGGGCCAGCTTCTGGCGTATGCCGCTATGCAGGCTGACCGCCACGTCGTCTGGTTCCCGTCGTATGGCCCCGAGGCGAGGGGCGGCACGGCTGACTGCACCGTGATCATCTCTTCCGATGAGATCGGCTCGCCGATCACCGCCTGTCCGGATACGCTCGTGGGCATGCACCAGTTCATGTTCAACCGATTTCAGCCGAGTGTCAAGCCCGGCGGAACACTGGTAGTGAATACGTCGCTGATTGACCCCGCAGCCATCCGAACCGACTGCAAGTTGATCTCTTTGAATGCAAACGAAATCGCTGAGGAGATAGGAAACATCCGTGCCGCCAATATGGTGATCCTGGGAGCGTATGCGGGTACAACCGGCGCTGTCTCGGTAGACGCGCTGATAGCCGCTCTTCCCGAGGTCCTCCCGCCTCATCGGCATAAGCTCATTCCGCTGAACGAGCAGGCGTTGAGGAAGGGAGCGGAGCTTGCCAAACCCTTGTAGGGGCGAAGCAGCGTGTCCCTCGGGACACGCTGCTTCGCCCCTACCGATGGACCATCCTTCTTGCACCCCAATAATTGCGCTCGAAGAGGTCGTCGGTCAGATTGTTGATCGTTACCCCGACTCCGCCACCCGACGAGTGGATGAACGTCCCGTCGCCGATCGCCATTCCGATGTGCGTGATCTTGGTCTTATCCTCGCCGCCGGCAAAGAACACCAGATCCCCGGCGACCAGGTCCTTCTTCTCGACAGGAACCGCTCGAGGGTCGCTCGCCTGAATATCGGCGTCCCGAAGTAGACCCGTGCCGTTCAACCTGTAACATAGTTGGACGAACCCCGAGCAATCGAGGCCGAACGGAGACGTCCCGCCCCACAGATACGGCACGCCCAGGAATCGCTTCCCGGTCTTGATCAGCTCCGGCCCGGTCGGGCCGAGAGGAAGCTCCTGTTCGCCGGGATCATTGCTGCTTATGTCACTATTCAGTATCCAGGCCTCCTTGCCGTCAGGCAATCTCACCCGCGATAGATTCTTCTCCGTCTCCAACAGCTCGAGGGTAGTAGTTATCACCAGCTTAGTCGAAATCTCACTATCCAAGTTGGGGGACTGCAAGGCATCGGTGAACAGGCGGGTCACCGTGACTACCTTGGCAGGCTTTGGAACCGTCCTGGTAACCCATTTGCTCAGAATCCACCCGTGATAGGTATCCCACGTCTGAACGTAGAGCCACTTATCCTCTTCCTTCTCGATGGCCACCGGCTGGCCCATGATCGCCTGAGTAACCCGCTCCGAGTCGGTGTCCTTTTCGGCATGCAGATTGGCCACATTCTTGATGATGGTTCCGTTTGGTTCCATGTCAACCTCCCGTTATTTCGTCAGTTGGGTTACGAGCGAATCCAGATCGGAGTAGGCGAATCCGATGTGCATGCCCTCGAACTCGATCCACTTTCGCTTGAGTAGAGTTTTCAGCAAAGAATCCACCTGCAGACGGTTGAGGAAGAAGAGCTTCGAGCAATCCCCGTTGTGAATCCTGTCTGCGGTAGGATGGTCGCCCAGGAACTCCTCATACATGCAGTAGGCGAAGACTTCAGGCTTCAGGGAGAGAGGCTGGGGGAAGTACCCGAGCACATGCCTTCGCCCCAACTTGACCGAAATGGAGTCCAGGATTTCCGCCTGCTTCATGATCCTCAGCGCCAGGGTGACCGTCCGCTCGCTGCGGAAGTTCCACGCCTCCCTGGCATACCGAATGGCGAAATCCCGGCCGATGATACGGTCAACCGAGAACAGGGTGGCCGTGTTCGCCATCCTGAAGGCTGCTTCGTCATATCCTTTGGGGATGATATTCAGCACGAAATAGGGGTAGAAGATCTCCCTGGCGATCGCGGCTATGACCTCGTCGGTGCGGGCTGTTCGCCAGTAGAGAAGCTCGCGGCGGGCCGTGTCATTTTTCAGCGACTTGACCAGCCTGGGAAATGCCGGCGAACCCTTGAAGAATCGCTGCACCAGCTTGGAGGCGACTCGAAGCCGGGTGTTCTCAGAAGGGTGGGGGAGGAGTTCGGCGATCTTGGCAGATAGATTATCATCCGCGGGCGCGTCCGAAAAGGATTCGATCGCCCGAATGCTCTCCTGGGGATACAGCTCCTGCCCGAAAGTTGCCAACTCTCCCATGGCGCTAGTATATCAAAACCCCGCCCGATCTTCAATGCACTTCCCAAACTCTAGTGAAAAAGGTAGAATAGCAGCAGGAACATGCGATGTATGACATAGTCATCAAGAGCGGGCTTGTCGTTGACGGCACAGGGCGGCCGGCGTTTCCGGCGGATGTCGGCATCATAGGCGATCGGATAGCCGCGGTGGGGAAATTAGACGCGCCGGCCCGGCGTGTTCTCGATGCCGAAGGATGCGCGGTCTCGCCTGGGTTTATTGACGTTCACTCGCATACGGATGAACTCGTCATGGCCAATCCGACTTGCGAGAGCAAGGTTACTCAGGGCGTGACCACTGAAGTCTCCGGCAACTGCGGCGATTCGGCCGCTCCAAGAGGCGGGCATCAGAACCTGGAGGAGAGCGCGAGCTGGCTCGCCGACTATGGGATCGAATTGAACTGGAGTTCCATGTCGGAGTTCCTCCACAGACTCGATCAGACGCCGATGTCCATCAACTTCATTACGCTCGTGGGCCATGGAATCGTCCGATCGGCGGCGATGGGCTATGAGGATCGCAAGCCGACCGAACGCGAGTTGGCGGAAATGTGCCGGCTGGTGGATCAGTCCATGGCTGCGGGAGCGTTCGGGCTTTCAACCGGTCTCATATATCCCCCGAGCTGCTACGCGCAGACGGAGGAATTGATAGAGCTTTGCCGAGTCGTGGCTCGGTATGGAGGCATTTATGCCACTCACATGCGGAATGAGGGCCATGCACTCCTGGAGGCCGTTGACGAGGCAGTGCGGATCGGTCGGGAAGCGGGAGTCGGGGTTCAGATATCCCATCATAAGGCGTGCGGGAAGAAGTCATGGGGGAAGGTGAAGGAGAGCCTTGCCGCCATTGACGAGGCTCGGTCTCAGGGGATGGATGTCTGGGCCGACCAGTATCCTTATATCGCGACTGCCACCGGACTGGGGACCGTCCTTCCGAAATGGGCGCATGATGGGGGAACGTCGGCTCTCCTGGAGAGGCTTGGCGACCCGGGGGACCGGTCCAAGCTCCGTGAGCAGCTCCTGACAGACACGTCGTGCGGCTGGATAGGCGATTTCGGCGGCTGGGACTCGATCGTCGTCACCTCCGTGCGCCAGGAGAAGAACCGATTTTGCGAAGGCCTGAACATTGTCGAGATATCGGAATCGCTGGGGAAGCATCCGGTTGATGCAGTGATGGACCTGGTCCTCGAAGAGCGAGGCAGCGTCGGCATGATGCATTTCGTGATCAATGAGGACGATGTGGTGACCGTTATGCGGCATCCGGCGGTGATAATCGGCTCAGATGCTACCGCCCGCGCGACGACCGGGCCTCTCAGCAAGGGAAAGACTCACCCGCGGTCATACGGGACTTTCGCCCGGGTGTTTGGCAAGTACGTGCGCGAAGAAGGCGTCCTGACACTAGAGGATGCGGTCGCCAAGATGACCGGCCGAACAGCAAGACGGCTATCTTTGAAGGATCGAGGCATCCTGGCCGAGGGGTATTTCGCCGATGTGGCGGTGTTCGACCCGAAGACAATAGCCGATAAAGCAACTTTTGCAGAACCGCATCGAACTGCAAGCGGGGTCAGATACGTATTAGTGAATGGCAGCATAGTCATAGACGAGGGTCATCTGGTGGCGCCGGGCGATTCCGGGCCGGGCAGAGTCCTTCGACGGGGGATGAGTTAGCAAATGAATCGAAGAATAATAATCGTTCTCGGGGCGGTGGTGATCATAGGGATGCTGGCCCTGTATGGCCTCAAGCAGGGGCCGGCCATTCTTCTGAAACCGCCCTCCGAACAGCGGATAGCTTTCATCTCCGACCGAGGTGGAAATCCCGATATCTGGACCATGAAAACTGACGGATCGGATGCCAGGCAGGTGACGAACGACGCGGCGGACGACCAGTCGCCGTCGTGGTCTCCGGATGTCAAGCAGCTTGTGTCCGTTTCGGACAGGCGCGATCAGACCTATCAGCTCTTCGTTGCCGCATGGGATGGACGGTATGTTCGGTGCATAACCAGCAGCGGGGCGACGAAGGACGTGCCGGTCTGGTCCGCGGACGGCAAAGAGATCACGTTTATATCCGGCGGGAAGGCCTGCGGAATAAAGACCACCGGGGGCCGGGAGGAGCAATACCTGCCGCCCACAGGCACGCCCGGAATGGCTTTTATGGAGAACATCAGATACGTTTTTGGTGCATGGTCGCCAAGCAATGACTATCTTTTCTACGTCCAGGAGACCGATCAGGGGAAGGAAGTATATGCCGCCGAGAAGAGCGTGATAATGTCGTTCGGCGAACAGGGGAACAAGCCTATTCCAATCGTGCTGGCGCATAACGTGCATGTGGCCGTCGCACCGAAAGGGGCCAAGATCGCCGTGTCTTATACCGGCCGGAATGAGGACAACGGAATCGTTGTTGCCGACATTGCTCAGGTTCATGGCAGGGGAGTATACAAGTCCTCCGATAGCAAGCACACG
>DASRZD010000193.1:0-2563 GCA_035686805.1 Armatimonadota bacterium | reverse complement strand
CAGAGCACAAGACCTACGTTCAGTATATGAAGGAAGCGGCAGCCCGAGGCGAGGACCCTCAGACAGAGGAGTGTCCTTATAGAAAGGCCGTGAAGCACTGAGATCAGTGCGGATACTTGGCCGGGTCATAGGGGAGCCACTCGGCCCACATGGTGTAGCCGTTTTCGCGCATGATGTCGCCGAATAGGCGGGCGTTGGCTCGGATGACCTGCGGATCAGCGCCGGGCTCGAGGGCGAGGGACTTGTCCATGAGGTCTGACTTGCGCTGAAGGTTGATCATGATTCCACCCCACAACACTTCCAGATACGCTCGGCGGACGTGCTTGTGGTGGGTGGGACTGCCCTTGGTGGCGGCGAGGGTCTTCCACTCGCCATTGATGAGGTCGCGGGAGCAGGGATCGGTCGCGCTCCACCAGGCCTGGTCATGTCCATACCAGACCATGATCCAGGCGGCGTAAGTGGTGGCATGGGACTGGGCGCCGATCAGGAAGAGCGCCAGGAGTCCGATAATAGCCTTCAAACGCATGCTATTCCCCGGCAAACATGGCTTTCACTTCGGCCATGCGAGGATCGAATGGGCTGCCCTCGCTGAAGAACTTGGCGTTCCATTCGTGAGCCAGATCAATGAATTCCTGGCAAGCCTTCTGAGGGTCTCGCGGACCCCCGAAACCAACGCCGGTCTTCTCAGACTCCGCCTTCAAGTCCGAATAGCGCACAAGCCACGCATAGTCGAGTGGCATCCGATCTCTCAGTACTCGCCGGACCAGGACCGGGTCATTTGCCACGGCTTGGTGGGCCTTAATGAATAACCGGGTCGCCTGGTTCATGACCGGAAGGGTCAGGTATGAGAGATTGCGATTCCCACACGGCAAGGTGAGCCCGCTCTTATCGAACGTGTCGTGGATGAGATCGAGGTACTGTTGGAGATAGGGCGCGGCAGGGCCGTAGTAACCGTTCAGGAACTCGGAGATAAGCTTATTCTCGTCCCTCGACGGATCCCATTCCAGGTGAGCGAACAGCCAGGTTCGCAGGCGGACGAAGTCGCCGATGGTGGTGTAGCTATCCCCCTGCTCGAAGAGGCCGATGGTATTGTTATTTGCGAAAAAGCGTATGTTAGGCGCCAGGACGCGCATATTTGGATGAGGCTGGAGGTAGCACCAGAAATCGGTAACGTAGTCCCAGATGAAGAGATTGGGCGCGACCGCCTTCCAGCCGAGCAAGTCGTCGCGGAAGGCCTTGTTCGCCTCGCCGTCCAGAGGCTTGGAGAAGTCGCACTCGATGGAGCACAGGCGGACGACTACGTTATTTCGCGGCTTCACGTGGAGGGGCGGCTTGCGAGTATACTGGTAGGCCAGAGTCTCGACCAGTATGTCGGGGAACTCCTTCTCGACGTCCTCAGCGACCGCATTCACGAAGCGGATCATCGGGCCCGACTCCGAACCCTCCTCTTCCGCCACAGCCTTGCATTTCGCGCACCGGCAGGGATTGAAGCAATCGTTCTGGCTTACGGACAGTATCCCGGCGGCCGGGTCCTTTCGAATCCATTCGAGCGCGTTCCTGGTGAGCTCCTCGCGCATGTCCTCGTTCGTGAGGCAGAGCTGAGCATGTGTGGTTGTACGCTTGCCGTCAATCTCGCTGAACCATTCCGGGTGATCGGCGAAGTACTTGTCCGGCGGAATGAGCCCGTAGAAAGTATGGACGAAGCCCACGAATCCCATGTGGCCGCCGTACTCGGGCGGTATGGGGTAAAAGTGGCCGTTCAACTTCAGCTTGGCGGCGAAGAGCGGATTCTCGTTCGGGTCGCGATAGTGCGCCTCTCGGGATCGGAGCTTGGGCGTATAGTTGACGCTCAACTCGGGTATGCGGAGGGTTTTCTTAATAGGGACATAGCTCTCGGTGCTCGTCCACCATCGGACGCCGACTGTGTCCTCCAGGAAGGTGTAGACGGCGTAGAGCGTGCCTCGCGGGCGTCCGCCGGCAAGGATGAGCTTGTCGCCGATGGTGCGGATGACGATGCCATCCTGCCCCAGTTTCGCCCAATCCACATCGGGGAGCAGGCGCTTGACAGTGAGGGACGGCCCGACCAGGATCTGAGGCGTCCCTGCGGTCACCTCACACTCGGTCTTGATCGGGAAGTCGGCGCCTGTGACCTGCTTGAGGTATTGCTGAAGCTCGGTCGCCGCAGTCTTCTCAGCAGGCATCGCATTTGAGGCGACGACGATGCAGTAATCGGTCTTCGATTTCTCGGTAAGTGTCATAGCGTTAGCGGTGGCGGCCAAACACATGGCCAAAACGATCAGTATCTCTTTTGACATTCGCATACCCTCCGGTGGTATATTGGAGGTCTCTTGACAATTCTCCTACCACGCCGTCCAGCCGCTTTACGTTCACTGGGTCACTTTGAGAAGCACTCCCTGGCCCGGGGCGAGGTGGTAGTAATAGGGTGTCGAATAGGGTTGTATCTTGCCGGTGACTGGGCTGACGTACTCCACTTTCTCTGCCGGAATGTTGAACTCGGGCTGAACCGTATACGAGTGCTCAAGGTTCTTGTTCACGACCATCA
>DASRZD010000192.1:0-2586 GCA_035686805.1 Armatimonadota bacterium | reverse complement strand
GCTCCTGAACTCCTACCGCGCGGTCGCCATGCTGCGGCGCGACTTCCTCGGGCGGTTCGGCGACGCGCCGGGCGGCTTTCACTCGGCGACCATGGACCAGATGGCGTTCCTCCGAACCTTCGGCACGCGCCTGGATACGGTGGATATGCTCGGCGTCATGAGCACCTACGAGACCGGTCGAGCCGAGGGATACTGCGGCGAAAGAACGTTCGCCGACGCGGATGTCGAGGCGACGATGAATGAGATGAAAACCGGCCGCAAGTGCCTCATCAGCGACGAGAAGCTTCGCAAGGGCGCGAGACTCTACCATGCGTTCAAAGCGCTGATCATAGCGAATGGTTATACCTCCATCGCCGTGAAGTGCTGGCCGGAGATTCTCCATCCCGATATTGATATCACCCCCTGCTTCCCGATGACGTGGCTGCTGACCAAAGGCATCGTGACGGCGGCGTCCTGCGAGGCTGACGGCCCGACGGCGGTTATGCAGACCCTGGGCACTCTGTTGTCTGGTAAGCCGGCCGCATGTCTCGACTTCGTCAACTACACCGGCGGATCCGAGTGCGTCGAGTTGGGTCACTGCGGAGTCGGGATCGCCGGGCTGATGGGCGAGGGTGAGGCGATCGCTGAGAAATCGCCAGACCGCCAGGGTGGCGATCTCAATAGCCCCGCGCTCATCGGCCAGTTCCAGTACGGGCCTAAGACCGGGATTGCCATCGTCCCGACCGTCGGGGGCTTCAAGGTTCTATGCTTTACCGGCGAGAATACTCCCGAATCGAACCGAGGCAAACTCTACAGCGCAGCCGACGTCATCGTGAAGGAGTATCGCGCGCTGGACAAGTTGATCCTCGATCATGGATTCCCTCACCATCTCGCAGTGGCAATGAGCGATGTCTCCCGCGAAATCGCCGAAGTCTGCGCGTTCCATGGCATCGAGTATTTCAACCCCAAGGAGCAATCGCAGTGACACCTCGCGAGCGAGTGCAAGCAGTCTTGAACCGGCAGGTTCCCGATCGCCTCCCAAGGGAACTGAAGCTGACTTCGCCTCTTCTGGAGGAGTTCAAGGCTCGCACGGGCAGCGACGATCCCGCCGAGCGCTTCGATCTCGAAGTCAGGGACGTCTTCTTCTCGACACCCGACGTCATGGCGGATTTCAGCCGCTATTATCCCGAGGGCGTGCCGCCGCTTCTGAATCCGGCGGGCTGGGAAGTCGGCGAGTGGGGCGTCGGCCAGGTACCGGGCTCGCAGCTTCACTTCATCCACATCGAGCATCCGATGAAGAACCTCACCGATGTCTCGGAATTGGAAAAGTATCCGTTCCCCGACCTCACTCGCCCCGAGCGGCATGTTCACCTGGAGGCTGAGGTCAAGGCCCTTCATGACCTAGGGCTGTTTGTCATCGGGTTCATGGAGTGGACCATCTTCGAGATTGCCTGGCACATGCGGGGTATGGACAACCTCTTCTCCGACCTGGTGTTCAACCAGCCGTTCGCCGAGTACTTGCTGGAAAAGATCACCAAGACGCGCTGCTTCCAGGCCAAGCGTCATGCTGAGGCGGGCGTTGACCTGATCAAGATCGGCGATGATGTCGGTACACAGCGCTCGATGCTCATGAGCCCCGACACCTACCGCGAGTGGTTCAAGCCGAGGCACGCACGAGTGATCGAGGCCGCTCGAAAGGTCAGGCCCGACATCCCCATCTGCTATCACAGCGATGGCAACTGCTGGGACGTCATCCCCGACCTGATCGAGATCGGGGTCACGGTGCTGAATCCCGTCCAGCCGGAGTGCATGGATGTCGCAAAGGTCAAAAAGGAGTTCGGCCGCGACCTGCGCTTCTGGGGAGGCGTCGGCACTCAGACGACCATGCCGTTCGAGACTCCGGGCGAGGTCTACAAGAGCGTTCAGCGCACGATTGATATCCTTGGGCCGACCGGGTACTTCCCGTGCCCGACCCACGTTCTCGAGCCCGAAGTGCCGTGGGAAAATATATTGGCCTATCTCAGGGCCGTCGAGGAGTATGACTGCAATGCGTAACCTTATACTTAGTTCTATGATCGCCGTATTTCTTTTTATGGGACAGGAGGGCATTGGCATGGAGCAAACAGCAGCTCCCCAGATCAAGATCGCGCACGTCTGGTCGGACAAGCCGCTCGCGAAGACGGGCGACACGATCAAGTTCAGCGCCTGGGTTGAGAATCCGGGCGACAAACCGGCTTCCGCCGAAGTCAGGCAGGGCGATCAGGCCAGGAAGGTCTCGGTCGAGCCCGGATCTTACGAGCGAGTTGACTGGCAGCTTAAGGCTTCCACGCCCGGGAACATGGAGATCAAGGTCGTCTGTGGAGACCAGACGGCGGAGTACAGGATTTTGGTCATTGACAGGTCATCGAAGCTCAGTCGCCAGGAGTTGTGTACGGATAACAGCGGCTACTGGCGCATCCTCGATCGGCCCGCCACTCTCCAGCAGGACAACTCCGCTTCTCTCACGCCCATCAAGCACAAGAAGTCCTCTGAGATCAAGCACAACACCTACGGCATCTGCACGCACGTGCCGAGATCGCGGGACTACGAGGACCCATTCAACCCGTC
>DASRZD010000191.1:0-6065 GCA_035686805.1 Armatimonadota bacterium | reverse complement strand
GCCCGGCTCGACACCAATTTCAGCGGGTACGCATCATCCTGCTCAGGAACATCAACCGCCGAGACCGGAATCAGTTTGGGGATCACGCCATTCAGCGGCACCTGGTATCCCCACGACTCGCCGGCTTTCTCGTATGATATGCCTCTGTACAGAGTGACGCCGGTCGCGATCTCATTCAGCACTTTTTTCGGATCTCGCTGCATATTCGTGCCGAGTTCCGCGGCAATATCGGCCATGATATCGAGATCCGACCTCGATTCGCCGATGGGCTCGAGGACCCTGCGCACGCATTGAGCGCGCCTCTCGATGTTGGTGAAAGTCCCATCTTTTTCGAGGAACGAGCAGGCAGGGAAGACAATGTCCGCCAACTTCGCGGTTTCGGTCATATAGAGATCGGCGACCGCCAGGAAATCGAGCTTCTCGAGGGCGGCCGAAGTCGCTTTGGAGTTCGGCGCCGAGAGCGCCACGTTCTCGCCGAATATCATCATTGCCTTGAGGTCGCCGGATTGGATCATATCAACCGCCGACATGCCGACCTCATCGGCCAGCTCGCAATCCCACACTATACCCCAGAATTTCCTCGAAGTCGGGTCGGAAAGCATTCCGTAGCCGGGCAGGAAATCGTGCGCCATGCCCATTTCCGATGCGCCCTGCGCATTTGCCTGGCCTCTGAGCGGCACAATGGATCCTCCGAGGAGGGTCGCTATGTTCGCCAGGGCCTTGACGATCTCGCTGGAGTTCGCCTGCTGCATAACCCCCAGGCCGAACATGACTACCAGCGGAGGATTGTGTGCAATAGTCTCCGCCGCCTCCTTGACCACCTCGGTATCCACCGCCAACTGGCCGGGGCCGATGCTCTCCAGGGAGTTTCTCAGCTCCTCGAAGCCAAGGAGTTCGGTGGAGGAATCGGTACACAGCTTCAGATCGAGGATCGCTCGAAGAAGCGCCCGCATCCACAGCAGGTCGGTTCCCGGCTCAGGATGTATGTATGTGCTCGCAAGAGGCGCGAGCTTCGAATCTCTCGGATCGAGGACGACTATCTGACAGCCGTTCTCTATGGCATCCAGAATGCGAGAGCCTATGTGAGGAAGCTGCTCCATTACGTTCGCTCCCACGATCAACATCGAGCCCGCATGGGCGATGGTATTCAAGTCAACCTGGGAAGCCGAAGTGCCGATGGTCGCAAGCAGCGCGCCGGTGGCGGAAGCATCTGCGAACCGGCTGCCCGAGTCTACGTTCGGGGTCTTTATGATGCTCCTGGCAAACTTGGCAAGCGAATAGCATTCCTCGTTGGTGAGCTTGCCCGAGCCGATGATGCCGATCTCCTTGGGGTGGCACTGCCTAAGCGAAGAAGCGGTGTAGGCGATGGCCTCTTTCCACGAGGTGGGTTCGAGGTGCTTGCCCTTTCGGATGAGGGGAGTTCGAAGTCTTTCTTCTCCAAGCAGGGCCGGCAGGGCATTCCAGCCCTTGATGCAGAGTCTTGCGGTACTGACGGGGTGGTGTGCACTGGGAGAGACGCCGGAGATGCGGCCGCCCTCCTGCCGCACATACATCGCGCATCCGCAACTGCACAAACCGCACGTGGTTAGAATCTGATCCATCGAGCACCTCCTGACACGGAGCTAGGCCTCTAGGGCCGGGATGGCATATTAATCACTTTCTGATACAGCGAACAACGTTTGGTTACAAGTGAATACAATTCAAGGCCCCAATCTCTAGATGAACGAAGCGGGATTGGCGGCCACTTAACGTGCTTTATTGCTTGCTTAACCCACTCTTATACACCGCGCTACGGAAATAGCAATGTTTAGTCAATCGCTAGTGTAACGGGCGTTGTTTAAGATAAGGTTAAGTAAACGTTACGAGACGCTAAGTTTACATTAAAAATAGGTAAAGCGGCGTGAGGGGACACCTGACCAGCCGGTCCGCCGTCTGCTGAAGCAGCAGATCGCCGATCTTGTGGCCGAGGGCATCATTCACAAGCTTGAAGCGGTCAAGATCGAGGAACATCACCGCCAGGGCACCCTGATTACGCCGAGCAGCAACGATCTTCTGGTTGAGGCGATCGCTGAAAAGGAGAGGTTCGGCAGGCCCGTCAGGAAGTCATGGGTCGCCCGGTTCTCGAGTTCCTCTCTCATGAAAAGCAGCTCATCCTGCAGGCTATGATGTTGAGTAGTGTCCAGGCATGACATTATGAGATTCAGAAGCTCCGACTGCTTCACCGGCTTAACCAGGTAGTGGCTTATGTGCAAATCCTGGCAGCGGGTGCCGTCGCCCGGCCGGCCCGCGGAAGTCACATTCCTGGCGGTTACTGCGCTTGCAGAAGAGTTATTCCGTTTGGGCATAAGACGGCAAGGGAGGAGTTGGCAGCAGGGACAGCGATGAGCTTGCGAACGGGGCCTGGGGCCGTCCAAGCGGCGAGGGTGTTTCCTTCTGAGTCGAGAACGAAGACATGCCCGTCCTCCGTGCCGGCGCAGATATCAGGAGTGCCGTCGCCATTCACGTCGGCGGTCACCAGGGTGAGAACCGGCTCGCCGAGGTCTCGGCGCCAGAGTCGCGTGCCGTCGCTCTTGAGGGCATTCACATAGAAGCTCAGCGACCCGGCGATGACTTCGGAATTGCCATCGCCGTCGAGATCGGCGAGCGCAAGGCTGGTGATTTCATCGCCGGTGCTATAGAGCCATCGGCGCTTGCCGGCTGCATCCAGCGCCTGGATGCAGGCATCCGCCCCGCCGAAGTAGGCTCCCGACTTATCGGCGACCACGCAATTTGCATGAGGGCCCACCGGCCTGTAACTCCAAAGCTGAGTCCCGTCCGGCTTGATTGCATTCCAGGCATAGTACTCCGTGCCGCAGATAACCTCCTGGCAGTGATCTCCGTCGAGATCAACGGCGGTTGCGGCGGTTGCGGCATGGAGGATCTCGAACGCCCAGAGCTGATTCCCTTTGGAATCGAAGGCGTAGTAGTGCCAGGCCTCTGATCCGACGATGAGCGCCCGATTGCCGTCGCCCGACAGATCAGCCGACGTGAAACACACGGCCGAACTAGGAACCTTGAAGAACGGGAGTTCGTGCTTCCACAGCATATTCCCGAATTGGTCGAGAAGGAAGACCATCGCGTTCGACGTCCCGACTGCAATGCAAAGCGGCTGATCTTTGTCCAGCCTGCCGGCCCAGACGGCACGCACCTCACTGCCGGCGTCGAACTCCCAGCGAGGCTTAAGATCACTGCCTAGAGCATAGACCTTGCCGTCGGCACTGCCGGCATAGACACCATCTTCGTCGCCGGCTATGGCGACTAACCGGGACTTGGAGAACTTGGCGACCGACGCCAGACCGGTCGGACTCGTCGGACGTATCAGACTCGTCGGACTGGAAACCGGGTGAGGCTTCGGCAAAACGACATCTTGCGGGATGGGTATCTCCACCGACTCGGGGGAATCGCTCCGCAACAGGGCTCTGCCGCCGACGGTGAGATAGGTCGCATTTCCGAGCACTATCCGCTCGCGGGAGAGCCAGTACATTTGGGCGTCGGTCTCGATGCCCGGAGCGATCGTGTCGGAATTCGAGCGGACGCCTGCCAACTCCCCCGATCCGAGCAAGACCGCGGATTCGCCCGCTCTCTCCGCCCCAATCGGGACCTCGCCCTTGCCCTCGGTCGTAAGGATATTCAGGAAGAAGACTCTTCCTCCGGCAGGGAGCTTCTGAGATCGGACCTGCTGCAGGGTATGGATCACCGGCTCGGCGTACTTGTAGCCCTTCCAGTTTTGGCCGATGACGGGGTCGTCCGAGGAGCGAAGTTGAGCGCCGTCCAGATTTCGAATCGAGAATGACGGCCCTTTCTGCGTGACTCGGAAGAGATTCCCCGACAGATCGGGACTGCCCACGGTGTGCCACTGGCATCGGAAGCTGTAGTCGTCGGTCGTCTGGACCCGAACTTCGTCTATGACTACGAACGTCCTGTCCTTATCCCAGAGTATGTTCCGCCTCCAATCGGCGCCCGCGTAGTCATGGGTCGTGGTTCGGGTGAATCCCGCATGTTTGAGATCGGCAACCAACTCGTTCTCGCAGAAGGTGGGAGGGAGCGACGCCTGACCGTCCTTGAAGACGAGCATCGCGTTGTGGAACTTCGGCAGCGACTTGATGTAGTCGCAGTCCGCCAGCCAGATTCGACCTCGATCGGTGAATCGGAGAATAGAGTTGCCGTCATAATGGCCGTGATAGCACCCGTTGATGCCATCCAGCAGCAGATACGGCCGCGTGGGATCGAATGACGTGCGGAAGGTGATCTTGTCGAACGTTCGCTCCTGCGGAACAATGCCCTTGTAGTGGGCATGAAAGAGCGGATCGGTGGGCAGGCACTTCACCCCGAGGAGGTCGGTCGGCTCGACGGGCGGAATCTCCGCCGCGAGTCCGCTCAATCCCGAGACCGGCCGGACCTCCCGCCCCTTCCGAATCGCCCACATATATCGGCCGTGACGCTCCACATTCAGGAGATAGGACAAGACCGCCATCTCGGAGCTCGGGTTGAACCCTCCCACGTCGCCGAAACTGGCCTGGTAGCCCAGGTTGTCCGTGCACATGATGGCCAGGTCACCGGCGGTTCGCGCTTTGCCGGACTTGAACCAGGAGTAATCCGGCCGAGTCGTCGCATAGCGGCACATGTGCCTTTCGGTGATCCACTGGTAGCCGGAGCAGTCCTCCTGGGACTTGAATGACTTCATCTGCTCCCCAAAGCACCAGTCGGCCATCTGAAGCCAGCGCCGGCCGTCCGGGATGTCATAGTACTTGCTGAAATACTGCCCAGCCGCGAGCCATCCCTGCCCCTCGAAGGTCCAGTGGTTCGTGCGGATAATCGGATTCTCGATGCCTCGTACATACCCATGCTGCTCCCAGTAGGAGATATAGTCTAAAATAATACTATTTATCCGCTGGCGGTCCTGAGCACTCAGCGAAGGGCTTTCCTCGACGTTATCCCACGCCATAATCAGCGGACCGAACAGGAAATCGGCGGCTGCACCCCATGGCCCGCCGAAGCTCCCCTGACCTTCCTTGCTGAGCTCCTCGGCGAGGAACAGGAGATCGCGAAACAGCCGTGCATAGCCCTCCTTGCCGCTCTGGGAGTAGGAATTGCCCGCATAGACAATGGGGTTGAACATCCCGCCCTGGACTCCGTTGAGGAAGGCGGCCTTGGTGTCCTCCAGTCGCTTCGCAATGTCGGCGTCAGACGGATCCACTGACAGAGATGGAACGGCCTTCAGCACCTCTTTCGAGAATTCGGCCTCGAACGTTCGAGGGATGGCGATGGTCTCCCCCCGCGGAAGCTCGGCGCAGAAGCGATCAACCGCCCGCGAGATGCCTTTCAGATCGCTGCCGGTGAGGAGGATCACGTTGACGCCTGTGCCCCAGGGGTCGTGAATCGTGCGGATGATATAGCAGCCCTTGCCGGGGTATGTGGTATCAACCATGCAGTAACCCCGGAAGCATAATTGAGTTACCAGGCCGCTGGATTGCTGGTTGCCCAGAAGGATGACGTTCGCATCGGGAGTGGCCTTCGGCTCGCCGTTGCTGCTTGCGAACTCCGAATCTTTCCTGATTGGGATGGAAGCGCCCGCGGCCGCCCTGATCTTCTCCGCCAGCGCCTGAAATTCGGGCCGGTCGGGGGCGACGATCACGGCTTCGGGGACGCCCTGGCTGACCAAAACCGTGTCGAGGACGAACGGCTTCCTTTCGGGGGACTCGCCTGCCTGAGCAGCCAATGCCAGGCAGGCGAATATCAGAAGAGTCATCACATGACGGCTGCATCTCAATTCGAGGAGCACCTTTCCATCGAAGCTGACTACTCCGTTTTTCACCATTCATGGCGGCTGCACCTTCACGATCTAGTCTCGCCACCCGTTTCCGGCTTTCCCTTCGAATCGAAAGTGTGTTATAATGAGATATGCGGCCTGTCCCTATCCCGGGTCAAACCGAGACGGGACGGACCGTTTTTTGTTGTCTCCCCGATTATTACCGATTGTCGCAATGCGCCATCCCGGGCGTGGGGTACATGGGCTATTTCAAGGA